>JACIYY010000286.1 GCA_014359685.1 Porphyrobacter sp.
GGCGCGGCGCGCGATTACCAGCGGCTGGAGTTTCTCGGCGACCGGGTGCTGGGGCTGGCGGTGGCCGAATGGCTCTATGCCCATATGCCGGGGCCGGAAGGCGAGCTGGCGCAGCGGCTCAACGCGCTGGTCAGCCGCCAGATGTGCGCCCGCATTGCCCGCACGATCGGTTTGCCGGCGCATCTGCTGCTGGGCAAGCAGGCGCGCGACGACGGCGCGCAGGACAGCGACAATATCCTCGGCGACGTGATGGAGGCGCTGCTCGGCGCGGCGATGATCGAGCACGGCTTTCCGGCCACCCGCGACCTGGTCCACCGGCTGTGGCAACCGGCGATGGAGGGGCAGGCCGGGCGCGCCAAGCATCCCAAGAGCGCGCTGCAGGAATGGGCCGCCGGGTGCCAGCGCAAGCCCCCCGAATACGAGCTGGTCGACCGCTCCGGCCCCGATCATGCGGCGCGCTTCACGATCCGGGTCCGGGTCCGCAATGTCGGCGAGGTGGAGGCCACCGCCGCCAGCAAGCAGGAGGCCGAGACCGCGGCCGCGCGCCTGTTCATGGAGACCTACGGATGAGCACCCCGGCCCCGCCTCCTGCTGCCGCGCAGCAGCCGCGCTGCGGGCTGGTCGCGGTGATCGGCGCGCCCAATGCCGGCAAGTCCACGCTGGTCAACCAGCTGGTCGGGCAGAAGGTGGCGATCACCAGCGCCAAGGCGCAGACTACCCGCGCCCGGCTGCTGGGGATCGCGCTGGCGGGGCCGGCGCAGATCATCCTGGTCGATACGCCCGGCATCTTCGCGCCCAAGCGCCGGCTCGACCGGGCGATGGTCAGCGCCGCCTGGGAAGGCACCCATTCGGCCGATGCGGTGCTGCTGGTGGTCGATCCGCTCAAGCAGCGCCGGCACGAGCTGGAGCCGCTGCTGGAAAGCCTCGCCCACCGGCCCGAGCGCAAGCTGCTGGCGCTCAACAAGGTCGATGCCGCGAAGAAGGAGCCGCTGCTGCAACTGGCGCAGGAGCTGACCGGCAAGGCCGCGTTCGAGGAGGTGTTCTTCGTCTCCGCCCTGACCGGCGACGGGGTGCCGGAGCTGAAGGCCCATCTCGCCGCCGCCATGCCGCAGGGGCCGTGGCACTATCCCGAGGACCAGGTCAGCGACGCCAGCGAGCGGTTGCTGGCGGCCGAGGTGACGCGCGAGCAGCTCTATCGCCAGCTGCACGAGGAGCTGCCCTATGACAGCGCGGTGCGGCCCGAGCGCTACGAGGTGCGCAAGGATGGCAGCATCGAGATCCACCAGCAGATCGTGATCGCCCGCGACAGCCAGAAGCCGATCGTGCTGGGCAGGCGCGGGGCGCGGATCAAGGCCATCGGCGAGGCGGCCCGGCTGGAGCTGGCGCAGATGCTGGGCGTGCCGGTGCACCTGTTCCTGCACGTCAAGGTCGACCCGGCATGGGCCGAGAGCCGCGAGATCTACGAGGAAATCGGGCTCGACTGGGTGCGCTGATCGCCGGGCGGTTGCCCCTGCCGGTCGCCGGCAGTGCGGGGCCGGCGGCACCCGGCCGGTCGCCTATTGCCCCGTCGTCCTGAAGCGCGCCAGGCTGCACAGGGCCGCCACCGCCGCCAGCGCGCAGCTGACCAGCAGCGGCGCCGGGCCGATGCCCATGCCGGCGGCCAGCAGGATGCCCAGCGCCACCGCCCCCAGCGTCTGCCCCAGCAGCCGCGCGGTCGACAGCAGGCCGCCCGCCGCCGCCGCCCGATCGCGCGGGGCACGGCCGATCAGGAGGCGCGAATTGGGCGCCAGGAACAGCCCGAAGCCGAGCGCCGTCAGGCTCAGCCGCCAGGCGATCCCCGGCTGGCCGGCCGAAACCGGCATGAACGCCAGCAGCAGCAGGCCGGCAACCGCGATGGTCATGCCGGCGACGCCCATCCGCGTCGGCTCGACCCGGTCCGACAGCCAGCCGGCCAGCGGGGAGACCACCAGCAGCGTCGCCGGGAACGGCAGCAACACCAGCCCGACCGTCTGCGGCGCATAGCCGAACACCGCCTCCAGCCGGAACGGCAGCGCCAGCATCAGCGCCCCGCTGGCCGCGAAGCAGGCCACCGCCGCCAGCGCCGACAGGCCGAGCACCGGCTGGGCCAGCAGGTCGACGGGGACCACCGGGGCGGTCCGCTGGCGCTCGCGCCGGACCAGCCGCCAGGCCGACACGGCGCCCAGCGCGATCAGCGCCAGCCCGGCCGGCAGATCGCCATGGGTCGCCACCTGCACGCCGCCGATCAGCAGCAACGCGGTCGCCGCGCTCCACAGCCCGCTGACCCATTCCACCGGCCCGGCGCGCGGCCGCGGCTCGGGCAGCGCGCGGCCCAGCAGCAGCGAGATGACCGCCAGCGGAGCCGCGGCGACAAACACCCACTGCCACGCCACATGGCCGACGATATAGCCGCCCAGAGTGGGCGCCAGCGCCGCCGAGCTGGCGACGATGACGCTGTTCACGCCCATCGCGGTGCCCAGCCTCGCGGCCGGATAGATCTCCCGCAGCATCGCCGTCGACACGCTCAGCGCCATGCCGGCGCCCAGCGCCTGCACCGCCCGCAGCGCCAGCAGGACCGGCAGGTCGCCCGCGAACAGGCACATCGCGCTCGATGCCATGAACAGCGTCTGCCCCAATTGGTAGAACCGGCGATGGCCGATCTTGTTGCCCAGGCTGGCGAATGGCAGCAGCACCATCACCAGCACCAGCTGATAGACGGTCACCACATTGGTGACGGCACTGTTATCGACCCCCAGGTCGCGGGCGATGGTGGGGAGCGCGACATTGGCGATGCCGGTGTCGAGCACCAGCAGCGCGGTGCCGAAGCTGATCGCCGCGATGGCCCACAGCCGGCGCGGCTGCGGAAGCCCGTCGGCCTCGTCGCCAGCGCCCGTCTCCGCCGGGGCGGGCGGGCGCCCGGGGCCGCTGGCCGGATCTAGCGTTCGCCGCAACATCGCCGCCATGTGACCGCCGCAGGCGGTGAGTTCAAGCGCTGACATGCAGGTTCCGCCCTCGCCGGGCGGAGCGTCCCCCTACCGCTTCTTGACGATCTCGATCTTGTTCTTCTTGGCGAAATCCCGGGTCGATTCCTCGCTGCGGCCGAGCGCCTTGGCGATCTCGCGCAGCCCCTTGCCCTTGGCGGCGAGGGTGCGCAGCTGGCCGGCTTCTTCGGATTTCCACGGCTGCCTGTGCCGTTCGAAGGTCTCCTTGGCCATCAGTCCGCCGCCGTCTTCTTCGCGGGCGGCTTCTTCGCGGGCGGCTTCTTCTTCGCCGCCGTCTTCGCCGCAGCCTTCTTCGGCTCGGCCTTCTTCGGCTCGGCCTTCTTCGGGGCCGCCTTCCTGCGCGCGCCCTTCCTGGCCGGCGCCTTGGCGGCGCGCGCGTCGATCAGGGCGATCGCCTGCGCCTCGCTCAGATCCTCGGGGCGGACGTCCTTGGGGATCGTCGCATTGGTGGTGCCGTCGGTGACATAGGCGCCGTAACGGCCGGGCATCACCCGCATCTGTGCGCCACTGGTCGGATGCGCGCCCAGCGTCTTGATCGGCTCCGCCTTGCCGCGCGCGCCGCCCTTGCGGTCGGCCGCCTCCGCCAGCAGCGTGACGGCGGCGTTCATCCCGGTCTCGAACACGTCCCGGGTGGAGGCCAGCCTGGCATATTTGCCGTCATGGCGCAGATAGGGGCCATAGCGCCCGATGCTGGCCTCGATCGGCTCGCCGGTCTCCGGATGCGGGCCGATCACGCGCGGCAGGCTCAGCAGCTTGAGCGCCCATTCGAGATCGAAATCGGGCAGGTCCTTGGGGATGCTGGCGCGCTTGGCGTCCTTGCCCTCGCCGAGCTGCACATAGGGGCCGAACCGGCCCACCTTGCGCTCGACCTTCAGGCCCGTCGCCGGGTCGGTGCCCATGATCTCGTCCTCGGGCGCGCCATCCTCGTCGCCGGGCTGGCCGAAGCGGCGGCGGAACGTGCACTCGGGGTAGTTGGCGCAGGCGATGAAGGCGCCGAAGCGGCCGCCGCGCAAGGACAGCCGTCCGCCCTCGCGCCCTTCGGCCAGGCACTTGGGGCAGGCGCGCGGATCGCTGCCATCGGCGCGCGGCGGGAACAGGTAATCCGACAGGAACGCGTCGAGCGCCTCGGTCACCTCGCTCGGCTGGCGCTCCATCACCTCGTCGCTCTTGGGCTTGAAGTCGCGCCAGAAGGCCTCCAGCACCGCCTTCCACGCGGCCCGCCCGCCCGACACGTCGTCCAGCTCCTCCTCCATTTCGGCGGTGAAGTCGTAGGCGACGTAGCGTTCGAAGAAGCGTTCGAGGAAGGCGGTCAGCAGCCGCCCGCTATCCTCGGCGAAGAAGCGGTTCTTCTCCATCCGCACATAGCCGCGGTCGCGCAGCGTCTGGATGGTCGAGGCATAGGTGGAGGGGCGGCCGATCCCCAGCTCCTCCAGCCGCTTGACCAGGCTGGCTTCGGAAAAGCGCGCCGGCGGCTGGGTGAAATGCTGGGTGGCATCGACCGCCTTCCTGGCCGGCGCGTCGCCCTTGCGCAGCAGCGGCAGCAGGCCCTCCTCCTCGTCCTCGTCCCCCTTCTGGTCGCGCCCTTCCTCGTAGATCGCAAGGAAGCCGGCGAACTTCACGACCTGCCCGGTGGCGCGCAATTCGTGGCGCCCGGTCGGATCGCGCAGGGTCGCGGTGGTGCGCTCCAGGCTGGCGGAGGCCATCTGGCTCGCCATCGCGCGCTTGAAGATCAGATCGTAGAGCCGCCC
>JACIYY010000287.1 GCA_014359685.1 Porphyrobacter sp.
CACCGAGGTTCTCCCAGATGTGCCACCGCTCGATCGCCGAGGGCGAGGCGCTCGCCGCCACGCTGCCCAGTGCCGAGGCGGTGCGCTGCGACCTTGCCGATGGCGATGCGGCGGTGGCGATGGTGCGCGCGCTGGCGGAGCGGCTGGGGGAGTGGCGCGCGCTGGTCAATTGCGCCTCGGTGTTCCGCCGCGATGATGCCACCGCGCTCGACCCGGCGATCTTTGCCGAGGCGATGCAGGTCAACGCCGCCAGCCCGGTGCGCATGACGCAGGCCTATCTCGCCACCGCCCGCTCGACGGCAGGGCGGCGGGTGATCCAGGTCACAGACCAGAAGATCGCCAACCCCAACCCCGATTTCTTCAGCTATACGATGAGCAAGCACGCGCTCGCCGCCACGGTGGCGATGATGCAGATGGCGGCCGCGCCGGGCGACCGCATCCATGCGCTGGCCCCCGGCGCGATCCTGCCCAGCCACGACCAGGACGAAGGCGAGGCCGACACCTCGCACCGGATGAACCTGCTGCGCCGCCGCACCGGGGTGGACGAGGTCGCCGATGGCGCCTTCCTGCTGGCAACGGCTCCGCTGGCCGGCGGGCAGGTGCTGTATGTCGACAGCGGCCAGCATCTGCTGCGGCAGGCCCGCGACGTGATCTTCCTCGCCCGCGAGCAGACGCACGCGGCGGGGGCGCAGGCGGCGCGATGAACCGTCATGCGATCAGCACCCGGATCTGGCACTGGACCAACGCGCTGTGCGTGATCGTGCTGTTGATGTCGGGCCTCAACATCTCCAACGCGCATCCGTGGCTCTATTGGGGCGAATGGGGGTTCTCGCCCGATCGGGCGTGGCTGGCGGTGCCGCGCTTCCCCGGCTGGGCGACGATCCCGTCGCATTACAGCCTCGCCGCCGCGCGCGACTGGCACATCGTGTTCGCGTGGGTCTTCGCCCTGTCGCTGCTGGGCTTCATGGTCGCCGCGCTGGCCAACGGCCATGCGGCGCGCGACCTGTTCACCCGCCGCCGCGAATGGCGCTGGTCGCTGTTCGCGCAGGAGCTGCGCCGCTATCTGCGCTTCGACTTCGCCCATGGCGGCGGCAAATACGGCGCGATCCAGAAGCTCGCCTATGCGCTGACAATCTTCGTGCTGCTGCCGCTGATGATCGCCAGCGGGATGGCGATCAGCCCTGGCATGGATGCCGCATGGCCGGTCCTGCTCGATCTGTTCGGCGGGCGGCAAAGCGCGCGCTCGATCCATTTCCTTGCCGCCTTCGCGCTGCTTGGCTTCACCATCGTCCATGTCGTGCTGGTGGCGCTGACCGGGCCGTGGGGGCAATTGCGGGCGATGATCGTCGGCGGTCCGGGTAATCGCGATGAAGCGGCGTAACCTGCTCGCCGGGCTGGCCGCGCTCGGCGCCACCGGCTGTTCGCGGATCGGCGACAGCACCGCCTTCGCCGGGCTGGTCGATGCGGCGCAGCGGCTGCATCGCGGCGCGCACCGCGCGCTCGGCCCCGGCAGCGGGCTGGCGCGCGAATTCTCGCCCGATGACATCTCGCCGTTCTTCCGCGGCAACGGCACCATTGCGATCCCCTCGCCCGACTACCGCGCGCAATCGGCCACCGGCTTCACCGGCTGGCGAGTGGCGGTCGGGGGGCTGGTCGAGCGGCCATTCAGCCTGTCGCTGGCCGACCTGCGCGCCCTGCCCCAGCGCACCCAGATCACCCGCCACGATTGCGTCGAGGGGTGGAGCGCGATCGGCCAGTGGACCGGCCCTCAGCTGGGCGCGATCCTGACCCGCGCCGGATTAGAGGCGAAGGCGCGCTATATCGTGTTCCGCTGCGCCGACCGGCTGAACGGCGCGCCCTATTACGAAAGCTGCGACCTCGACGATGCCTTCCACCCGCAGACCATCCTCGCCCACCGGCTGAACGGCGCGCCGCTGCCCGAACGCAATGGCGCCCCGCTGCGGTTGAGGATCGAGCGCCAGCTCGGCTACAAGCACGCCAAGTACCTGACCGCGATCGAGGCGGTCGCCACGATCGACGGGATCGAGGGGGGCAAAGGCGGCTATTGGGAGGATCGCGGCTACCAATGGTATGCCGGCATCTGACCGCAGCCCTTGCGCCAGCGGGGCGGGCGTTGACAGCGCCGGTCGCCGGTTCTTTATAACCCCGCCGGGCCCGGGCCGGAGGAGGATGCGCCGATGTGGCTGCTCGATGCGATGACGATTGTGGCGCCTGTGGCGCCATGGGACCGCCGCAGCGTGGCAAGCGCCCGCCGGCGCGGCAGCGGGGCGGCGGGCTAGAGATGCGGACCAGCGAGCGGCTGTTCGAACGATTGCTGTCGCGGCTGATGCGCCGCGGCGTGCTGTCGGTCACCTATTCGGGCGGCGAGGTCCGCACCTATGGCGCGCCCGACCCCGAACTGCCCGAAATCGCCATCCGCCTGACCGATCCGGCGGTCGCGCGCGACATCCTGCGCGATCCGCGGCTGGGCCTTGGCGAGAGCTACATGGACGGGCGGCTGGTGGTGGAACGCGGCGACGTGATGCAGATGGTCGCGCTGCTGCGCGCACAGCGGCCGTGGGAGGAGGGGCGCCGCCTCGCCGCCCCCAGCGTGCCGCGCCGCATCGCCTCGGGCGCGACCGCCTTCGCCCGCTCCTTCAACCGCCCCGGCTCCGCCCGCCGCAACGTCGCGCATCATTACGACATCGGCAATGCGCTCTACCGGCTGATGCTGGACCCCGAGCACATGCAATACAGCTGCGCCTACTGGTCGCGCGAGGACATGGATCTGGGGCAGGCGCAGGAGGCCAAGCTGGCGCATATCGCCGCCAAGCTGGCGTTGCGGCCGGGGCTGCGGGTGCTCGATATCGGCTGCGGCTGGGGCGGAATGGCGATCTTCCTGGCGCAGCGCGCCGGGGTTTCGGTGCTGGGCATCACGCTCAGCCGCGAACAGCTCGACCTCGCCCGCCAGCGGGCCGAGGAAGCCGGGGTGGCCGACCGGGTGCGGTTCGAGCTGCTCGACTATCGCGAGCTCGCCCGGTCGGGCGAGCAATTCGACCGGATCGTCTCGGTCGGCATGTTCGAACATGTCGGGCGGCCCCAGTTCGAAACCTATTTCCGCGCCTGCGCCCGGATGCTGGCCGATGACGGGACCATGCTGCTGCACACGATCGGGCGGATGGGCCGGCCGGGGCAGACCGATTCGTTCACCGACAAGTGGATCTTCCCCGGCGGCTACATCCCCGCGCTGAGCGAGACGGTGGCGGCCAGCGAGCGGGTGCGGCTGATCGTCACCGATGTGGAGACGCTGCGCCTGCATTACGCCCGGACCTTGCGCGAATGGTATGCGCGCATCGTCGCCAACCGCGAGGCGGTGGTGGCGCTGCATGACGAACGGTTCTTCCGCCTGTGGACCTTCTACCTCGCCGGCGCGGCGAGCGCGTTCGAGAGCGGGGGATTGTGCAATTACCAGATCCAGTATGCCAAGCGCCGCGACGCCCTGCCGCTGACCCGCACCTACATGGAACAGGCCGAAGCCGCCCTCCTCGCCCGCTGACCGACCCCCGCGCGCCCGCTCAGGCGAGCGCCGCACCCGGCAGCGGGACCAGACCGGCGGTGATGGCGAGATAAGCCCCATACAGGACCAGCAGCGCCAGCCCCTCGCGCCGCGACAGGCGCCCGCCGGTCCAGGCGAACCACGTCACCACCAGCGCCGCGCCGGTCAGCAGCCACAGGTCGAAGCCGAGGATCGACGCCGGCACCGGGCCGGGCGAGACCAGCCCGGTGACCCCGCCGATGAACAGGATGTTGTAGATGTTGGAGCCCAGGACATTGCCGAGCGCGATGTCGCCCTGCCGCTTCAGGCTGGCGACGGCGGACGTGACCATCTCTGGAAAGGAGGTGCCGGCCGCCACCACGGTGAGGCCGATCACCGTATCGCTGACCCCAAGGTCGGCGGCAATGGCGATCGCCCCGTCGACCAGCAGCGCCCCGCCGCCGACGATCAGCCCCAGCCCGGCCGCGAACAGCACGATCGGCACCAGCAGCGAGCCCTGCGGCGCGGCATGGGGCACCAGCGCGGGGTCGGTCTCCTCCACCGCCAGCGCCCGGTCGTAGGGGGCGCCGTGCGGCGGCGCCCGTTTCT
>JACIYY010000288.1 GCA_014359685.1 Porphyrobacter sp.
GTGTGATATTCTGATCTTCGCGGCCGGCCAGGTCCACGGCTTCAGCCATTCGGCCCGGCCATCGATGGAAAAGAACAGCACGCGCGCGCGGCCGACGACATTCTCCACCGGGACCAGCCCGACGCCCTCCCCGGCCCGCGCCGGGAAGCGGCTGTCGAGCGAATTGTCGCGGTTGTCGCCCATCAGGAACAGGTGCCCTGCCGGCACCAGCACCGGCGCGGTGGTGTCCTGCGGGCGCAGGCCGAAATCGAGCACCTCGTAGGACCGGCCGCCGGGCAGCGTCTCGCGGAAGCGCGGATAGCGGCAGCCCAGCGTCCCGTCCTCCAGCCGGACGGTGAAGCGCGGTTCCGCGCAGCGGCCTTCGGGCCGCACCGCCACCAGCAGGTCGGCGATGCGGCGCTTGGGCACCGGCTGCCCGTTCAGATGCAGCACGCCGGCGACCATCTGCACTTGGTCGCCCGGCAGGCCGATCACCCGCTTGATGTAATCGGTGCGATCGACCGGATGCTTGAACACCACGACGTCGCCGCGTTCGGGCATCCCTTCGGGCACCCGCCCCTCGATCAGCGGCAGGTCGAGCGGCAGCGAGGCGCGCGAATAGCCGTAGGGCCACTTGGCGGCGAACAGGTAATCGCCCTCCAGCAGATCGGGCATCATCGATTCGCTGGGGATCGAAAAGCTGGTGAACACCAGCGTGCGGAACAGCAGCACCACCACCACCAGCTTGACCAGGAACCAGGCGAAGCTGCCCTCCTCCCGGGCCTTGCCGGAGGCGGGCGGAGCGGCTTTGGCGGGGGCGCGGCGTACCATCGCGCCAGCCATGTTGACGCGGGCGCGCCGCGTCAAGCGGGGGCAGGGGTGCCACGGTTCTGACATCGCGCCGTGCGAGGCGCGCGCCGGCGGGGGCACGGGGTCCGGATTTGCCGTTCCCATTCCCGGCCCGAGGCTCTAGCCCATTGGGGCGCACGAGCAGCGAGACGAGACGCAGCGAGACGAAAAGGAGCCGATCCCGATGGACGAAGCGCGCACCAAGGCCTGGCAGATGCTGTCGCTCCAGCCGAGGGCCACCCTCGCCACCCTGTTCGAGCGCGATCCGGGCCGGGTCGAGCGGCTGTCCGGCCGGATCGAGCTGGGCGAAGGGGAGGGCGGGGGGATCCTGTTCGACTGGTCCAAGACCCACCTGACCGATGCGCTGCTGGACGATTTCGAGGCCCTGGCCGATCTCGCCGGGTTCGAGGCGATGCGCGCAAGGATGTTCGCCGGAGACATCGTCAACCCGACCGAAAACCGCGCCGCCGAACACACCGCGCTGCGCGGCGTCGGGAAGGACACCAGCGTCGAGGAGGCCGAGGCGCTGCGCGAGCGGATGCGGCTGCTGGTCCATGCCGTGCACGAGGGCGGGCTGGGCGAGGTCCGGCATCTGATCCATATCGGCATCGGCGGCAGCGCACTGGGGCCGGCGCTGGCGGTCGATGCGCTCGCCCGCGACCTGGCACTGGTCGACGTCCATGTCGTCTCCAACATCGACGGGGTGGCGCTGGAGAGCGCCTTTGCCGCCTGCGATCCGGCGACCACGCTGATCGCGGTTGCGTCCAAGACCTTCACCACCATCGAGACCATGACCAATGCCGCCAGCGCGCTCAAATGGCTGGACGACAGCGGTGTCCCCGACCCGCACGGCCGGGTCATCGCGCTGACCGCCGCGCCCGACAGGGCCGTCCAGTGGGGGGTCGACGAAACCCGCATCCTGCCGTTTTCCGAAAGCGTCGGCGGGCGCTATTCGATCTGGTCGAGCATCGGCTTCCCGGTGACGGTGGCGATCGGGTGGGAGGATTTCGAGGCGTTCCTGGCTGGCGCCGCGACCGTGGACGCGCATTTCCGCGACACGTCGGGGCGCGCCAATCTGTGCCTGCGCGCGGCCTTTGCGGACCTTTATTACGCGCGCATCCGCGGCGCCGAAACGCGCGCCTGCTTCGCCTATGACCAGCGGCTCGCGCTGCTGCCCGACTATCTCCAGCAGCTGGAGATGGAATCGAACGGCAAGAGCGTGACCGCCAGCGGAGAGGCGGTCGACGGGCCGACCGCGCCGATCACCTGGGGCGGGGTCGGCACCGACGCGCAGCACGCGGTGTTCCAGCTGCTCCATCAGGGCACCCATCTGGTGCCGATCGACTTCATCGCCAGCATCGCGCCGGGCGACAATCTCGACCCGGCGCACCACCGCATCCTGCTGATGAACTGCTTTGCGCAAGGCGCCGCGCTGATGGCCGGCAGGGTCAGCGAGGATCCGGCGCGATCCTATCCCGGCGACCGCCCGAGCGCGACGATCCTGTGCGACGATCTCGACGCCGCCACGCTGGGGGCGCTGATCGCCTTCCACGAACACCGCACCTTCTGCAATGCGGTTTTGATGGGGATCAATCCGTTCGACCAGTTCGGGGTCGAGCTGGGCAAGGAGATCGCCGGGCAGATCGAGAAGGGCGGGGCGAGCTTCGACCCCAGCACGCAGGCGCTGCTCAAGGCCGCCGGCCTGCAGCGCTGATCCGGCCGGCGCCCCCTGCATGAACAGCATCCTGGCCCTGATCCTCGGGCTCGTCCTGCTGGTCGGCGGGGGCGAGCTGCTGGTGCGCGGCGCGGTGCGTATCGCCGAACATCTGCGCCTGTCGCCGATGCTGATCGGCCTGACCATCGTCGGGATCGGCACATCGACGCCAGAGCTGGCCGCCAGCGTTCAGGCGGCGCTGGTCGGCTCGCCCGGAATCGCGGTCGGCAACATCGTCGGCTCCAACATCGCCAACCTGCTGCTGATCCTGGGCGCCGCAGCGCTGCTGTCACCGCTGGCGGTGGAGCGCGGCGTGCTGTGGCGCGACGGCGGGGTCGGCATCGCGGCGGTGCTGGCGCTGATCGTCGCCGGCTGGACGGTCGGGCTGGGGCGGGTCGCCGGCGCGGCCTTCGTCGCGGGCCTG
>JACIYY010000289.1 GCA_014359685.1 Porphyrobacter sp.
CGGGGCGAGCGCGACCCCGTCCACATCGATGCCGGCGATCGCGTAGCGAGGGTCGAGGTCGAAGGCGAGACGGTCCAGCGGCGCCGTGGCGCGCACAATGTAATGCGCGGCGCCGGCCACGGTGCGGCTGGCCGGATCGACGGTGAAGGACAGCGCCAGCGCGGGCAGGGTCATCGCCGCGCGCACCGGATCGAGCGGCAGCCCGCTCTGCGCGGTGCGCGGGGCGAGCGGAGCGAGTTCGGGCGATTCCTGCGCGGCGGCGGATGAGGTCGGCGAGCACAGGCCCGCTGCGGCGAGCGCGAGGAGCGCGCAGCGACCGGCGGCGCGGCGGGTCACCGCCGGCCGCCCGCCATCGCCATCGCGCGCCCATCGGGTGGGGACAGCAGCTCAGCCCTCGCCGGTATCCTCGCCCGCCTCGACGCCGCTCCTGGCGCCTTTGCGTCGACGGCCCGGACGGGGGGCCTTGGGGGCCGCCGGCGTCAGCTCGAACGACAGTTTGTCGTCCTTGAGGCTGACATGGACCTCGCCCCCGGCATTGAGCTTGCCGAACAGCAGCTCTTCGGCCAGCGGCTGCTTGACCTTGTCCTGGATCAGCCGCGCCATCGGCCGCGCGCCCATCAGCCTGTCGTAGCCGCGCTTGCCCAGCCAGGTGCGCGCATTGCTGTCGAACTGGATGTGGACGTTCTGTTCGGCCAGTTGCAGCTCCAGCTGGAGGATGAACTTGTCGACCACGCGGCTGACCGTCTCCATCGCCAGATAATCGAACGGGACGATCGCATCGAGGCGGTTGCGGAATTCGGGGGTGAACATCTTCTTCACCGCCTCCTCGCTCGCTTCCACCTTGGCGCCCGCGCCGAAGCCGATCCCCTGCCGCGCCGCATCGGCCGCGCCGGCATTGGTGGTCATGATCAGCACCACGTTGCGGAAATCGACCGTCTTGCCGTGGTGATCGGTCAGCTTGCCGTGGTCCATCACCTGCAACAGGATGTTGAACAGATCCGGGTGCGCCTTCTCGATCTCGTCCAGCAGCAGCACGCAATGCGGATGCTGGTCGATGGCATCGGTCAAGAGGCCGCCCTGGTCATAGCCGACATAGCCCGGAGGGGCACCGATCAGGCGGCTGACCGAATGCCGCTCCATATATTCGGACATGTCGAACCGCTTCAGCTCGATCCCCATGATGCTGGCCAGCTGGCGCGCGACCTCGGTCTTGCCGACGCCGGTGGGGCCGGAGAACAGGAAGCTGCCGATCGGCTTGTCGGGATCGCGCAAGCCGGCGCGCGACAGCTTCATCGCGGTGGAGAGCACCGCAATGGCGTTGTCCTGCCCGAACACCACGCGCTTGAGATCCTTTTCCAGCGTGGCGAGCGCGGCGCGATCGTCCCTGCTGACCGATTTGGGGGGGATGCGCGCCATGGTGGCGATCACCGCCTCGATCTCGCGGCTGGTGATCTTCTTCTTCCGCTTGGACGGGGGGACCAGCATCTGCATCGCGCCGACCTCGTCGATCACGTCAATCGCCTTGTCGGGCAGCTTGCGGTCATTGATGTAGCGCGCGCTCATCTCCACGGCGGTCTTGATCGCGTCGGGCGTGTACTTGACCTTGTGGTGCTCCTCGAAGGCGGAGCGCAGGCCGCGCAGGATCTTGACCGTATCCTCCACGCTCGGCTCGTTCACGTCGATCTTCTGGAAGCGGCGCAGCAGCGCGCGATCCTTTTCGAAGTGGTTGCGGAATTCCTTGTAGGTGGTTGAACCGATGCAGCGGATCGCGCCGCTCGACAAGGCCGGCTTCAGCAGGTTGGAGGCGTCCATCGCCCCGCCGCTGGTCGCGCCGGCGCCGATGACGGTGTGGATCTCGTCGATGAACAGCACCGCGTCGGGCATCTTCTCCAGTTCGGAGACGACCTGCTTCAACCGCTCCTCGAAATCGCCGCGATAGCGGGTGCCGGCCAGCAGCGCGCCCATGTCGAGCGAGTAGATGACCGCGTCCTCCAGCACCTCGGGCACCTCGCCCTCCACGATCTTGCGCGCCAGCCCTTCGGCGATGGCGGTCTTGCCGACGCCTGGATCGCCGACATAGAGCGGGTTGTTCTTGGACCGGCGGCACAGGATCTGCACCGTGCGGTCGACCTCCGCCGCGCGCCCGATCAGCGGGTCGACCTTGCCGTCCAGCGCCTTCTTGTTGAGGTTGACGCAGAACTGGTCGAGGGCCGAATCCTTCTTGTTGGCGGCGCCCTTCTCGGGCTTCTCGTCAGCCTTGGCCTCCGGCTCGTCGGCGCCGGAGGGCGTGCGGTGTTCGACCGGGCGGCCACCCTTGCCGATGCCGTGGCTGACGAAGCTAACCGCATCCAGCCGGCTCATATCCTGCTGCTGCAGGAAATAGACCGCGTAGCTGTCGCGTTCGGAGAACAGAGCGACCAGCACGTTGGCGCCGGTGACGGTGTCCTTGCCGCTGGACTGGACGTGGAGGATCGCGCGCTGGATCACCCGCTGGAACCCGGCGGTGGGCTGGGGATCGGTGCCGTCCTCGGTCCGGAGCGACTGGTATTCCTGGTCGAGATACTGCCGCACGGCGCTGCCAAGTTCGCCGAGCTCCACGCCGCAGCCGATCATCACTTCGGATGCGTCCGGGTCTTCCACCAGCGCCAGCAACAGGTGCTCGAGCGTCGCATATTCGTGCTTGCGATCGGTCGCGTTCTGCAGCGCGGAGTGGAGGGTCTTCTCGAGGCTCTGGGCGAAGCTGGGCATGATGGGCTGTTCCGTCTGTTCTCGTGCTGTCCGAAGGGTCTATTCTTGGTGTCGGCGTGTCTGGTTACCGGGCCGGCGCGCCGGATGCGCGCCGGATTGCTGCCTGCGGGCTGATGCCAATATGGTGCGCGGCGAGGCGATTGCGAGATGGCCACCCGGGCCCTTCGCCGCCGTCCCCGCGCGCATCAGCCGGGATCCCGGGATCGGAACAGGGTGTCCGCCAAGGCCCGGTGGTCGGCCGCCCGGGCATGGTGCGCGCGGACACGGGCGATCTCCGCTTCGAGCAGGCGGATGCGCTCCAGCAGCTCGGCCTGCGAATAGCTGTCGAGCACCTCGCCGGAAAGGCGGCTCGCGGCCCCGAGTTCATCACCCGGCCCGCGCCTGCGGGGGAGATCGTCCTCCATTGCATCGCAACATTCACCTCCGTCCGCTTGCTGTCAATGGTGCGACTCCGTAGGCCCGTCGAGGAGCGAGAATGGAGCACAGACGATGAACGAAAGCATACCGGACACCATGATGGCGGTCGCCATCGCCGCGCCCGGCGGGCCGGAGAACCTGGTGCCGGAGACGCGGCCCGTGCCCCACCCGGGCGTGGGCGAGGTGCTGATCGCCACCCGCTTCGCCGGCGTCAACCGGCCCGACGTGGCGCAGCGGCTCGGCCGCTATCCGCCGCCGCCCGGCGCCTCCGACCTGCCGGGGCTGGAGATCGCCGGCACGGTGGCGGCAATCGGCGAGGGCGTGCCCGCCGAGCGGCTGGGCGAGGCGGTGTGTGCGCTGGTGACGGGCGGCGGCTATGCCGAATATTGCCTCGCCAAGGCGGATCACTGTCTGAGCGTGCCCGAGGCTCTGCCGCTGGAGGAGGCCGCGGCGCTGCCCGAAACGCTGTTCACCGTCTGGCACAACGTGTTCGAGCGCGGCGGCGCCAAGGCTGGCGAGACGCTGCTGGTGCATGGCGGCACCAGCGGGATCGGCACGATGGCGATCCGGCTTGGCAAGCTGCGCGGGCTGACGGTGATCGTGACCTGCGGATCGGATGACAAATGCGCGGCCGCGCGGGCGATCGGCGCCGATCACGCGATCAACTATCGCACGCAGGATTTTGTCGATGCGGTTGCCGCGATCACCGGCGGTGCGGGCGTGGCGGTGGTGCTGGACATGGTGGCGGGCGACTACACGCAGCGCAATTGCGACTGCCTGGCCCCGGACGGGCGGCTGGTGACGATCGCCACGCTGGGTGGCGCGATCGCGACGATCCACATGGGCAAGCTGATGGTCAAGCGGCTGGTGCTGACCGGATCGACTCTGCGCCCCCGGCCCGACGCGGTGAAGGCCGGGATCGCCGCCAGCCTGCGGCGCGAGGTCTGGCCGCTGGTCGCCGAGGGTCGGCTGCGCCCGGTGATGGACCGGATCTATCCGCTGGCCGAGGCGGCCGCCGCACATGCCCGGATGGAGGCCGGCGAGCATATCGGCAAGATCGTGCTGGCGACGGCGGCAGCAGACGCGGGGGCTGGCCGGACGTTCAGGGCAGACTGACAAATGTCATACAGTCGCACAACTGACTGCAAAATGAGAATCTGCTGTCACATAATGCAGGTACAGCCGGCCTATCGACGAAGTTGGGGCCGGAGCCGACGCCGATGCTGCAATCGTACCTCGATGGGGAGTTTGGCCACAGCGGCACCGTCTCGCCTTTCCCGGGGTTCGATCCCCGGCAGGAGCTGTCGGTGCCCGAGCCGGCGACCGAGGGGCGGCGTCGCTATCGCACCATCTGGATCAGCGACGTGCATCTTGGCACCAAGGGCTGCAATGCCGAGCTGCTGATCGACTTCCTCGACAATGTCGACAGCGACACGATGTATCTGGTCGGCGACATCATCGACGGCTGGCGGCTGAAGAAGAAGTTCTACTGGCCCGCGACCCACAACGACATCGTCTGGCGAATCCTGAAGCGCGCCCGGCGCGGCACCCGCATCGTCTATATCCCCGGCAACCATGACGAGATGTTCCGGCAGTTCACCGGCCTCAATTTCGGCGGCGTCGAGATCCGTCGCGCGGCGTTCCACGACACCGCCGACGGCCGCCGGCTGATGGTGCTGCATGGCGACGAGTTCGACACCGTGATGCTGGCCCATCGCTGGCTGGCCTATATCGGCGATGCGGCCTACACCGCGATGATGGAGCTGAACCGCTGGGTCAACGCGATCCGGCGGCGGCTGGAGCTGCCCTATTGGTCGCTGTCCAAGATGGCCAAGCACAAGGTCAAGAACGCGGTCGAGTTCATCTCCAAATATGAGGAGGTGGTGGCCCGCGCCGCCGCCCAGCGCGGGGTCGATGGGGTGGTGTGCGGGCACATCCACACCGCCGAGTTCCGCGACATCGACGGCATCGAATACTGGAACGACGGCGACTGGGTGGAAGGCTGCAACGCGCTGGTCGAACATGCCGACGGGCGGATGGAAATCCTCCACTGGCCCGACGAGATCGCCCGGCGCCACCGACCGGTCGAGGCCGCCGCGCCGGCGCCCGGCGTGCCGATCGCCGCAGCGGCCTGAGGAGCGGAACGCGCCACCCCGCATGCGCATTGCCCTGATCACCGATGCCTGGGCGCCGCAGGTCAACGGCGTGGTGCGGACGCTGTCCGCCGTCACTGCGGAGCTGCGCGCGCGCGGGCATGAGGTCGAAATCGTCTCGCCCGACCTCTACCGCTCGCTGCCCTGCCCGACCTATCCCGAGATCCGGCTGGCGCTGGCCGGCACCGGGGCGGTGGGCCGGCGGCTCGATGCCTTTGCACCCGAAGCGGTCCACATCGCCACCGAAGGCCCGCTGGGCTGGGCGACGCGGCGCTGGTGCCTGTCGCGCCGGTGCCGCTTCACCACCGCCTACCACACCCAGTTTCCCGAATATCTCGCCCGCCGCACCGGCCTGCCGGCGGGATGGTTCTGGCCCTATATCCGCCACTTCCACGCGCCCTCTGCCGGGATCATGGTGGCGACCGAGACGATCCGCGCCCAGCTGCGCGCGCAGCGCCTGACCAGGTTGCGGCCGTGGAGCCGGGGCGTCGATCTCGGCAATTTCGGCCCCGACGTGCCCCCGCCCGACCTGTTCTTCAATCTTCCCCGCCCGATCCAGCTCTGTGTCGGCCGGGTCGCGGTGGAGAAGAACATCGAGGCGTTCCTGGCCAACGGCCACCCCGGCTCGAAGGTGGTGGTGGGCGACGGCCCGGCGCTGGCCCGGCTGCGGCTGGCCTTCCCCGATGCCATCTTCCTGGGCCAGCAGAGCGGGCAGGCGCTGGCCGCCTGCTATGCCGGCGCCGACGTGTTCGTGTTCCCCAGCCGCACCGACACGTTCGGGCTGGTGATGATCGAGGCGCTGGCCTGCGGCACGCCGGTCGCCGCCTATCCGGTTGCCGGCCCGCTCGACGTGCTGACGCCTGCGAGCGGGGTGATGCACGAGCGGCTGGAGGACGCGATCGCGGGCGCGCTGGCGCTCGACCGCGAGGATTGCCTGGCGCATGGCCGCTCGTTCAGCTGGCAGGCCAGCGCCGACCAGTTCCTCGCCGCGTTGGAGCCGGAGCGACCCGGTGCGGCGCCGCGCTGCGCGCGC
>JACIYY010000029.1 GCA_014359685.1 Porphyrobacter sp.
CGGCCTATATCCGGAGCCATGACGGAGCCGCATTACCACATCAACCTGTTCTGGTCCGCCGAGGACGAGTGCTGGATCGCAGACGTGCCCGATCTTCATCCCTGCTCCGCACATGGCGACACGCGCAGCGAAGCGGTCGGCAACATCGACGACGCGATTGCCGGATGGCTCGAAACGGCCCGAGAGCGCGGATATCCTGTTCCGGAGCCTCGCTACCGTCCGGCCATCTACGCTGGCGTCTGATCGGCGCGCATTGTCGATGCCAGCGGCCGCTTGAATCCGCCACGCCGGCCCGCCATCGGGCGGCTCTCGTAAAATCCGGGCCGCCCTAGCCCCCGTCACACCGCGTCGTTACATGGGCCGCCACGACTCGTCCCCCGTCGCAAAGGCAAGTGGCACCCATGCAGATCGAAACCGGCCTGACCTTCGATGACGTGCTGCTGCGGCCGGGCGAAAGCGACATCCTGCCAAGCCAGGCCAGCCCGCGCACCCGCCTGACCCGCGACATCGCGCTCAACATCCCGGTCCTGTCGGCGGCGATGGACACCGTCACCGAAGCGGAGATGGCGATCGTGATGGCGCAGCTGGGCGGCATCGGCGTGCTCCACCGCAACCTGACGGTGGAGGAGCAGTGCGACGCGGTGCGCCGGGTCAAGAGGTTCGAGAGCGGGATGGTGGTCAACCCGATCACCATCCACCCCGACGCCACGCTCGGCGCGGCGCAGGCGCTGATGACCCAGCACCGGATCAGCGGCATCCCGGTGGTCGACCACGACGGCAGGCTGGCCGGCATCCTGACCAACCGCGACGTCCGCTTCGCCGACGATCCCAACCAGCCGGTGCGCGAGCTGATGACCCGCGACAACCTGGCCACGGTCAGCGAGGCGGTCAGCCAGGAGGAGGCGCGGCGCATCCTACACCAGCGCCGGATAGAGAAGCTGCTGGTGGTCGATGACGAGTACCGCTGCATCGGCCTGATCACGGTCAAGGACATCGAGAAGGCGGTGCTCAACCCCGATGCCACCAAGGACAGCGCCGGCCGGCTGCGCGTCGCCGCCGCCACCACGGTGGGCGACAGCGGGTTCGAGAGGACCGAGGCGCTGGTCGATGCCGGCTGCGACGTCATCATCATCGACACCGCCCATGGCCACAACCGCGAGGTCTCCCGCGCGGTCGGCCGGATCAAGCGGCTGTCCAACGCCGTGCAGGTGATCGCCGGCAATATCGCCACGGCGGAGGCGACCAGGGCGCTGGTCGATGCCGGGGCCGATGCGGTCAAGGTCGGGATCGGCCCGGGCTCGATCTGCACCACCCGCATCGTCGCCGGCGTCGGCGTGCCGCAGCTGACCGCGATCATGGAGGCGGCGGGCGCGGCCGGCGACGTGCCGGTGATCGCCGATGGCGGGCTGCGCACCAGCGGCGATGCGGCCAAGGCGCTGGCGGCGGGCGCATCGGCGGTGATGATCGGATCGCTGCTGGCCGGCACCGAGGAGGCGCCAGGCGAGACCTTCCTCTACCAGGGCCGCGCCTACAAGGCCTATCGCGGCATGGGCAGCGTCGGGGCGATGGCGCGCGGCAGCGCCGACCGCTATTTCCAGCAGGACGTGGCGACGATGAAGCTGGTGCCCGAAGGGATCGAGGGGCAGGTCCCCTACAAGGGCCCGGCGCGCGACGTGGTCCACCAGCTGGTCGGCGGGATCAAGGCGGCGATGGGCTATACCGGATCGGCCACGCTGGAAGACCTGCGCAGCCGCGCCCGCTTCATCCGCATCACCAATGCCGGCCTGTCGGAAAGCCACGTCCACGACGTCGCGATCACCCGCGAGGCGCCGAACTATCCCACCCGATGAGGGGGCTGCGAGCGACTTCGGCGGCGATCCTGCCGTGACGCCGTCCGCCCGGGTCGGGACCGCGATCGAGCTGCTCGACGCGATCATCGCCGCCGCGCGGGGGCAGGGGGCGCCCGCCGACCGCATCCTGGCCGAGTGGTTCCGCGCCAACCGCTTCGCCGGGTCGGGCGACCGGCGGGCGATCCGCGAGCTGGTCTATCGCGCGATCCGTGCCTGCGGGCCGATCCCCCAGACCGGGCGCGCGGCGATGCTGCGTCTGGCTGAGGAGGAGCCGGATCTGCTGGCCGCCTTCGACGGCTCGCTCCATGGCCCGGCGCCGCTGGCCGAGGGCGAGCCGGTCGCCGCAGCGGGGGTAGCGCCGGCATGGCTGGCCGAGCGGCTCGCCGCAGCGGGCATCGACGGGCCGGAGGCGCACGCGCTGCTCGACCGCGCCCCGCTCGACATCCGGGTCAATGCGCTGAAGGCCGAGCGCGCGACCATCGCCCTGCCGCTGCCCGGCGAGCGGCTGCCTACGCCGCAGGGCCTGCGCTTTCCCGCCGGCACCCCGGTCGACCGCTGGGACGCCTTGCGCGACGGCTTGCTGGAGGTGCAGGATTGCGGCAGCCAGATCGCCTGCGAGGCGGTCGCGGCGCGCCCCGGCGAGACGGTCATCGACCTGTGCGCCGGGGCCGGCGGCAAGACACTGGCGCTGGCCGCGGCGATGGGCAACAAAGGCGTGCTGATCGCCGCCGACACCGATCGCGGCCGGCTGTCGCGCCTGCGCCCCCGTGCGAGCCGCGCCGGAGCGGA
This sequence comes from Porphyrobacter sp., assembly GCA_014359685.1. Taxonomy (GTDB): domain Bacteria; phylum Pseudomonadota; class Alphaproteobacteria; order Sphingomonadales; family Sphingomonadaceae; genus Croceibacterium. The sequence continues at coordinate 2,640 of JACIYY010000029.1, forward strand.
GCTGGGCGACGTGGTGCTGCTCGATCCCGGCCGAGAGCTGGAGCGGCTGGCCCAATGGTGCGGGCAGGATGGGGACGGGCCGGACGGAGGAGGGCGCGCCGACGCCGTGCTGGTCGATGCGCCCTGTTCGGGCACCGGCACCTGGCGCCGCAATCCGGAGGCGCGCTGGCGCCTCGATCCCGCCGGGCTGGACCGGCTGGTTGCGCTGCAACGGCATCTGCTGGGGGTGGCGGCGCGGCTGGTGCGGCCCGGCGGGCGGCTGGTCTATGTCACCTGCTCGCTGCTCGACGAGGAGGGTGCGGGGCAGGCCGAAGCCTTCCTCGCCGCGCATCCGGGCTGGCGCGGCGAGCCGCTCGACCTGCCGCTGGGCACGCCGCGCGGCCCCGGCTGGCGGATGACCCCGGCGCGGGACGGCAGCGACGGATTTTTCATCGCCCGGCTGCGCAAGCCATGATACCGATCCGGTTCATGGCCGGTCCACGCCATCCCCCCCATCGGGCGATCAAGGAGATCGTGATGCGCTATTTGCCCGCTGCCCTGGCCCTGTCGCTGCTCGTCGCCATGACATCGAGCGTCGGCTACGGCGCCGAGCGCGAGCCCGACCCGCGCGCCGCCGCCTTGGTGGCGCAGGGCCGCAGCGCCCTCGCCGCCGGGCAGGTGCAGGATGCGGTCGACCTGTTCGAAGCCGCGCTGGCGGTCGATCCGGCCTTCACCCGCGTCTATCTCGACCTCGCCGACGCCGCCCGCCGGCAGGGGCTGCAGGGCAAGGCGATCCATTATTACCGCGAGGCGCTGGAGCGCGAGCCGGGCAACCTGGCCGCGCTGTCGGGCGAGGGCGAGGCGCTGGTCGAAAAGGGCGCGGTGGAGAAGGCCCGCCGCAACCTCGCGCGGATCGAGTCGATCTGCGGGGGCGGGTGCGAGGAAGCGCGCCAGCTCGCCGCCGCGATCGCCAGCGGCCCGCCGCCCGTCCAGACCGCCGAGGCGGCGGCCGGCGATCCCCTGATCGCGCAGCACTGATCGCACTGCGGGCCGGGTGAGGCGGCTCAGCCGCGCGCCAGCGCCTCGCGAAAACCGTCGATGACGGTGCGATAGACCTCCCGCTTGAACGGCACGATCAGTTCGGGGAGCAGCTCTGGCTCGACCCATTTCCAGGCGCAGAATTCGGGCGGATCGTGCGCGGTAAGATTGATGTCGGAATCGCTGCCGGTGAAGCGCA
>JACIYY010000290.1:0-5000 GCA_014359685.1 Porphyrobacter sp.
GGTTGCCGCGATGATCCGTATCCTGCTGGCTGAAGACGACGACACTATGCGCCATTACCTGGCACGCGCGCTGGAGCATGCCGGCTACACCGTCGATGCGGTCGATCGCGGGACCGCCGCCATTCCGCTGCTGGAGCGCGGCGGATACGACCTGCTGATCTCCGACATCGTGATGCCGGAGATGGACGGGATCGAGCTGGCGGAGCGCTGCGGCCAGATCAGCGCGGCCACGCGCGTGATGTTCATCACCGGCTTTGCCGCGGTCGCGCTCAAGACCGGCGGCGCGGCGGCGCGCGGCCGCGTCCTGTCCAAGCCGTTCCACCTGCGCGAGCTGGTGCTGGAAATCGAGCGGGTGTTCGCGGACCGGCTATCAAGCGCCTCGCTGTGACCGCGCGCGCGACGAACCCGCTTGCCACGCCAGGCGCGCTTCGCTAATCCCCCCGCCTGCTGCGGGGTACCATCCCGCAGGGCGGCCCGGCCGTGTGTACGGGTCGTGGGGGCCGAGAGTGTGGGCGTATAGCTTAGTGGTAGAGCACTGTGTTGACATCGCAGGGGTCGCAAGTTCAATCCTTGCTACGCCCACCATCGTCCCTCGGTCGCTTCCGCTTGCCCGGCCGAACCCCCTCCGGCACCGATGAGGCGCAAACGACCGGCGCTACGGAGCACCGCTGTCGCGACAACAGCCTGCTGCCCTGCATGATCGAGAGCGAAGCCGAGGCGGCCAACGAGCTGATGCGGCTCGCCAAGGCCATTGCCCGCGCCGACCGGCTCTACCATGGCGAGGACGCGCCGGAGATCTCCGACGCTGAATATGACGCGCTGGTGCGCCGCAATGCGGAGTTGGAGGCGGCGTTTCCGCACCTGATCCGGCCCGATTCGCCCACCGCCCGAATCGGCCATGCGCCCGCCGCCTCGCCATTGGCCAGGGTGGCACACCGGTCGCGGATGATGAGCCTCGACAATGCGTTCTCCGACGAGGAGGTGGCTGAGTTCGTCGCGCGGGTGCGGCGGTTCCTGGCGCTGCCGGCAGACGAGCCGGTCGCCTTCACCGCCGAGGACAAGATCGACGGCCTGTCGTGCAGCCTGCGCTACGAGGACGGCACGCTGGTGCTGGCGGCGACCCGCGGCGACGGATCGGTGGGCGAGAATGTCACCGCCAACGCCCGGCACATCCCCGACATCCCGCACCAACTGACCGGCCCCGCGCCCGCAATCTTCGAGGTGCGCGGCGAGGTCTATATGGAAAAGCAGGCTTTCACAGCGCTCAACCAGCGCCTGCTGGCCGAGGCACAGGCGGCGGCGGGCGAGGGGGCCGGCGAGCGCTTCGATGCCGCCGCAGTGCGCCAGTTCGCCACCCCCCGCAACGCGGCGGCGGGATCGCTGCGCCAGAAGGATGCGGCGATCACCGCCGCCCGCCCGCTGCGCTTTTTCGCCCATGGCTGGGGCGAGGCGAGCGAACTGCCGGCCGACAGCCAGCGCGCGATGATGGAGCGGATCGCAGGCTGGGGCTTTCGCGTCTCCCCCGATCTGGTGGTGGTCCGATCCGTGGCGGAGATGCTGGCCCACTACCGCGCCATCGGCGAGCGGCGTGCGGCGCTGCCCTACGATATCGACGGCGTGGTCTATAAGGTCGATCGGCTCGACTGGCAGGGGCGGCTGGGCTTCGTCGCCCGGGCGCCGCGCTGGGCGCTGGCGCACAAATTCCCGGCCGAACGCGCCGAGACGGTGCTGGAGAGCATCGCCATCCAGGTCGGCCGCACCGGCAAGCTGACCCCGGTGGGCCGGCTGGCACCGGTGCTGGTGGGCGGGGTCACCGTCACCAACGTCACCCTCCACAACCGCGACGAGATCGCCCGGCTGGGTCTGCGCCCCGGCGACCGGGTGCTGATCCAGCGGGCCGGCGACGTGATCCCGCAGGTGGTCGAGAACCTGACCCGCGACGCGATCCGCCCGCCCTACGTCTTCCCCGACCACTGCCCCGAATGTGGCAGCGAGGCAGTGGCGGAGGAGGGGGAGGTCGATGTGCGCTGCACCGGTGGCCTGGTCTGCAAGGCGCAGCAACTGGAGCGGCTGCGCCACTTCGCCAGCCGCGCCGCGCTCGACATCGAAGGGCTGGGAGACAAGACCATCGCCGAGCTGATGGCGCTGGGCTGGCTCGACAACGGGCCGGGCGACATCTTCCGCCTCCACCGCCACCGCGCCGAGCTGATCGGGCGCGAGGGCTGGCAGGACAAGTCTGTGGACAACCTGTTGGCAAGCATCGAGGCAAAGCGCCGGCCCGACGCCGCGCGGCTGCTGTTCGGCCTCGGCATCCGCCATGTCGGCGCGGTCACCGCGCGCGACCTGATGAAGCGCTTCCACACGCTGCCCGCCCTGCGCGAGACAGCGGAGAAGGCGCGGGCGGGCGATGCCGAGGCGGCGGCCGAGCTGATCGGGATCGACGGGGTCGGCCCGGTGGTGGTCAAGGCGCTGGGCGATTTCTTCCATGAGGCGCACAATATCGCCGTCTGGGACGATCTGCTGCGCGAGACCGATCCCCCGCGATTCGAGGTGGCGACCACCGACAGCGCGGTCGCCGGCAAGATCGTGGTCTTCACCGGAAAGCTGGAGACGATGAGCCGCGAGGAGGCCAAGGCGCAGGCCGAACGGCTGGGCGCCCGCACCGCCGCCGCCGTCAGCGCGAAGACCGACCTGGTGGTGGCCGGGCCGGGCGCGGGCTCCAAGCTGAAGAAGGCGGCGGAGCTGGGCATTGCGGTGATCGACGAGGCCGGCTGGGCGCAGATCGTCCGCACGGCGGGGTAGCGGCTCCACCCGGCGGGCCGTGACCGACGTCTCAGGCTCCTATTCCGCGGCTTGCTCCACCAGCGGATCGTCGGACAGCTGGCGCGACCACATGTCGGCGTAGAGGCCGTCGCGGCGCAGCAATTGGGCGTGGGTGCCCTGTTCGACCAGCCGCCCGGCCTGCAGGACGTTGATGAGGTCCGCGTCGGCGATGGTCGAGAGGCGGTGGGCGATGGCGATGGTGGTGCGGTTGGCGGAGACCCGCCGCAGCGTGGCGAGGATCTCCTGCTCGGTGCGGGTGTCGAGTGCGCTGGTCGCCTCGTCCAGCAGCAGGATCGGCGGGTTCTTCACCAGCGTGCGGGCGATTGCCACGCGCTGCTTCTCCCCGCCCGACAGCTTCAGGCCGCGCTCGCCGACCTCGGTGGCGAAGCCTTGGGGCAGGGCGGCGATGAAGGGCGCGATGGCGGCGCCACGGGCGGCGGCTTCGACCTCCTGCTCGCTCGCCCCGTCGCGGCCATAGGCGATGTTGTAGCCGATCGTGTCATTGAACAGCACGCTGTCCTGCGGGACGATGCCGATCTGCCGGCGCAGCGATTCCTGCGTGACCGTGGCGATGTCCTGCCCGTCGATCAGGATGCGCCCCGACCACGGATCGTAGAACCGGAACAGCAGCCGTCCGATGGTCGACTTGCCGGCGCCCGAAGGGCCGACGATGGCGACGTGGCTGCCGGCGGGCACCTCGAAGCTGAGGCCGTGGAGGATCTCACGGTCGCGGTCATAGCCGAACACCACGTCCTCGAACGCCACCACCGGGCGACGAATCACCAGCGCCGGCGCGCCGGGCGCGTCCTGCACCTCGACCGGCGTGTCGATCAGGCGGAACATCTGCGCCATGTCGACCAGCCCCTGGCGGATCGTGCGATAGACCCAGCCCAGCATGTCGAGCGGGCGGAACAGCTGCATCAGATAGGTATTGATCAGCACCAGGTCGCCGGTGGAGAACCGCCCTTGGCTCCAACCCCACACGGTGAAGGCCATCGCGCCGGCCATCAGCAGGCTGGTGATCAGCGACTGGGCGATGTTGAGCATCCCCAGCGAGTTCTCGCTGCGGATCGCCGCATCGGCATAGTGCCGCGCCGCCTGCCCATAGCGCTGCTGCTCGCGCGATTCGGCGCCGAAATATTTCACCGTCTCGTAATTCAGCAGCGAATCGACCGCGCGCGAGAGCGCCAGCCCGTCGAGGTCGTTCATCTGCGCACGCAATGTGGTGCGCCATTCGGTGATGATCCGGGTCAGCCAGATATAGGCGACCACGGTTAGGGCGGTGGCGGCCACCACCTCCCACCCGAACTTGGTCCAGAACACGATCCCGACCACTACCAGCTCGATCGCCGTGGGGGCGATGTTGAACAGCAGGAAGTAGATCATCGAATTGATGCTCTTGGCCCCGCGCTCCACCACCTTGGTGACCTCTCCGGTGCGGCGCGACAGGTGGAAGCGCAGCGACAGGCGGTGCAGCCGGGCGAACACGTCCTCGGTCAGCTGGCGCACGGCGTCCTGGCCGACCCGCTCGAAGATCACATTGCGGATGTTGTCGAAGGCCACCGCAGCAAAGCGCCCGGCGGCGTAGGCGACGACCAGACCGATCGCCAGCCACACGGCGGGGTCACCGCCCTCGGCCGACATCTCGTCGATGGCGCCGGCATAGGCGAAGGGCAGGGTCAGGGTGACGGCCTTGGCCAGCAGCACGAAGACCAGTGCGCCGGCGATCCGCCAGCGCAGGTCCGGCGATTCGCTGGGCCACAGATAGGGCAGGAAGCGGCGGATCGTGCGCCAGTCGGCGGGATCGCGGCGGGGGGCGGAGCGGTCTTCGGGTGGCATCGACACTGATGTGGGCTGCCTTGGCACCGGGCGCAACGCGGACGGTGCGGGGCGCGGTGCGGTTGATATCGCGCGACGAATGCCCATCTTCCGCTCCGGTCAGCGCCGTTTCGCCGGGTCGGGCAGGGCAGCGAAACAAAAATGCAAAAAGGCGTTGACCGGCTGAAAGGCCGCCCATATATAGCCCTCACCGACGCGGCGCTGACGGTTTCCACCGGCTCCGACGCAGCGGTCGCCAACTCAGACGGACAACCGGAACCCGGTGTAAATCGGGTCTCCTCGCTGTCCGCCTCGTTTCGTTGACGGCTCTTTGACATTGTTGATTTTGATGAAGGGAC
>JACIYY010000291.1 GCA_014359685.1 Porphyrobacter sp.
CCGGACGTTGTCCGGCCGCCGCTGCGATCACTTGACCGCCACCAGCCTGTGCGGGACCGGCTCGCTGGGCGGCAGGGTGGCGCTGTCCATCGGTTCGTTGGGCGGGCAGTCGTGGATGACGAGGCCCTGCTCGCGGCCGATCTCGCGCAGCCGGCCGTGGACGCGGGCGAGGTCGCTGCCGGCGGTCAGCAGCGTCTGCTGCGCCTTGACGAGGCGGATCATCGCCTCGTGGCCGATAAAGGCATCGCCCGCTTGCTGGCGGGCCGCGATCATGGTGGTCAGCAGGCGCGCCTGGCTCATCAGCGCCTGGTTCAGCGCGGTTTCGGCTCCGAACAGGTCAGAGGTGACGCGCGCCTGGGTCTGGGCAGCGGTGGCAGTGGTGGTGGTCGACATATCGGCTTCCCATGCAGTTGGCGGGCGAACCCACGACAGAAGCGGCGCCCGTCTCTGGGCCCTTTTCGGCTGCGGATTCGGCCATGGTGATGGGGTGCGGGCCGAACAGTAGGAAAGCTTATCTTTGGCTATTCAGCGCGGGCGGCAACCGTCACCGCTGTGGCGTGGCCGATGGGAGCCGCTGCTATCCCTGTGCGCTCTCGACCCCTCCGTTCCGCGCGCGCTCGCGGACCAGCCGGACGGAGGCTCGCCCGCGCACCCAGCTGGCCGTCCCAACTGCCGATCGCAGGCGGTTCGGGGCAGGCGTCGGCCGCGCGGCTGCCGTTAAAGCGCCGAAACCTTGAGGAAGCCGGGGACGGGGCCGTTCCATTCGCCGGGCGGCGTCGGCTCCTCGGGCGGGGCCGGATCGGCAATGGGGCCGTCCTCGCGCGCCTGCGGCTCCGCCTCGGGCTGCGTTTGCGGGCGGGGACGGCGCGGTTCGCGGCGGGGCCTGTCCTCGCGCGGCGCATCATCGGATCGCGGGTCGGCGCGCGGCGCGCGGCGCTGGCCGGAGCGGCTGCGGGCTTCGCGCGGCTCGGGTGTCTCGCTGTCCTCGCGGCGCTTCGCAGCGGGCGCATCGTCGGCCGTCTCGGCGTCCGGGGCGGCGGCATCGTCGAGGCTGAAGGAGGGGATCGTCAGCCCGGTCAGCTTCTCCACATTGGCGATCGCCTCTGCATCCTCGGGCGTGACGAAGGTGAAGGCGCGGCCCTTGGCACCCGCCCGGCCGGTGCGGCCGATGCGGTGGATGTAATCGTCCGGGTGCCACGGCGTGTCATAGTTGAAGACGTGGCTGACGCCCTTGACGTCGAGCCCGCGCGCGGCGACGTCGCTGGCGACGAGAATGTTGATCTCGCCGTTCTTGAAGCGGTCGAGCTCGGCGATGCGGCTGGACTGGTCCATGTCGCCATGGATCTCCCCGCTGGAGAAGCCGGAGGCTCTGAGCGCCTTGTTCAGCTCGCGCACGGTGGTCTTGCGGTTGGCGAAGACGATCGCGGTGCGGACATCATCGCTCCTCAGCAGGCGGCGCAGCGCCTCGCGCTTGCCGCGCGCGCTGACCGCCACCTTGTGCTGGGCGATGTTGATGTTGGCGGTGGCGGGGCGCGCCACCTCGATATATTTGGGGTTGCTGAGGAAGCGGTCGGCCAGCTTCTTGATCGGGCCGGGCATGGTGGCGGAGAACAGCAGCGTCTGGCGCTGCGCGGGCAGCTTTTCGCAGATGAACTCGATATCGGGGATGAAGCCCATGTCGAGCATCCGGTCGGCCTCGTCGATCACCAGCAGCTCGCACCCGGTGAGCAGGATCTTGCCGCGCTGGAACAGGTCCATCAGCCGGCCCGGCGTGGCGATCAGCACGTCGACGCCCTCGTCCAGCGCCTTGACCTGGTCGCCCATCTGCACGCCGCCGATCAGCAGCGCCATCTTGAGGTCGTGGTTGACGCCGTATTTCTCGAAGTTCTCGGCCACCTGCGCGGCGAGCTCGCGCGTTGGCTCGAGAATCAGCGAACGCGGCATCCGCGCGCGGCGGCGGCCGTGGTGCAGCACGTCGATCATCGGCAGCACGAAGCTGGCGGTCTTGCCGGTGCCGGTCTGGGCGACGGCGATCAGATCCTTCATCATTTGGATCTGCGGAATGGCCTGCGCCTGGATCGGCGTCGGCTCGTCATAGCCGGCGGCCTCCACCGCGCGCAGCAATTCGTCTGTGAGGCCGAGATCGGCGAATTTCATGAGGGTTGAATGTCCGGGTTGGCCGCTGGTTTCCGGGAACGCGCAGCTGGGGCGCGGACTCGCGGCCCGCTGACGGTCCGTGCCCTATGACGCGGCGGCGATGAAAGTCAAGGTCGATGGCGGCGGCCCACCTCTCGCGGCGTCAGTCGGCGACCCGCACCAGGCGGTGGAGCTGCGCCACGCGGCAACTCGCCCCGGCGCGCGATCGGAGGCGGTCGCGCCGCGAGCACAGCGCATTGTCGGCTTGGCGTTCGAGGTAGAAGCCGGAGTAGAAATCCTGCGCATTGCAGGTCCGTTCCAGCGCGGCGCTGACGATCCGGCGGTCGCGCAGGAACAGCAGCAGGCGGTTGCCTTGCGATGGCTGCACCGCAGCGATGGTATCCACCGGCACGCACCCATCGAGCGGAAGCTCCTCGAACCGCTGGCGCTGCTGCGGCGGCCCGCCGGGGGCGATGCGGATGATCACCCGCTGTTCGACCCGCATCTGCCGCGCCGGCGGTGGATGCTGCGCCCGCTCGATCCTGCCGAGCCCCGCCGGCGCGGCGGGCTGGGAGCCGGTCCGTGGCAGCTTGCCGGCCACGCCCTCCGGCGCCGGGGCGAGGATCGCGACCGAGGCGCCGGGCAGCAGCAGCGAGAGCGTGACGGCAAGGGCGGCGAAGCTGTTCATCGGCCTTTCGGCGTGGGCCTTTCGGCAGGCGGGGCGGGAAGGCGGGCGTCCCTCCTCGCCACAGCTAGCCCGCGCGATTGAATAGCGGCTGAACCCGTCTTCGCACCTGCGGCATACGGCGCCCCGATCATGTCCCTTGGCAAGGCCCCCGCCGCGCTGGCAGAGACGTGGCGATGAACGAGCGCCAGGCTTTCCTCGACGCGGCCCGCGCCCTGCTGGGGCCGCGCGGCCTTACCACTGACGCGGCGATGATGGCGCTGTGGCTGACCGACTGGCGCGGCCGCTATCACGGGCGGGCGCTGGCGATGGCCTCCCCCGCCTCGACTCGGGAGCTGTCGGCGCTGGTCGCGCTGTGCGCCCGCCACCGTGTTCCAATCGTTCCACAGGGCGGCAATAGCGGC
>JACIYY010000292.1 GCA_014359685.1 Porphyrobacter sp.
CGCTGTGCGAGGCGGGCGTCGTGCTGCAATCGCTGCACGACGCAGCGGCGGCCGAGGGGTTGCGCTTCCCGCTGACGCTGGGGGGCAAGGGTTCGGCGACGGTGGGCGGGCTGATCTCCACCAATGCCGGCGGCACGCAGGTGCTGCGCCACGGATCGATGCGGGCGCAGGTGCTGGGGCTGGAGGCGGTGCTGGCCGACGGATCGGTGTTCGACGGGCTGACCCCGCTGAAGAAGGACAATCGCGGCTTCGACCTTAAGCAATTGCTGATCGGGTCCGAAGGAACGCTGGGGATCGTCACCGCCGCCGCGCTGCGGCTGATCCCGGCTATTGCCGAGCGAGCGGTGCTGTGGGCCGGTGTGCGGCGGGTCGAGGACACGCGCGCGCTGCTGCTGCACGCGCAGGACCGGGCGGGCGAGGCGCTCGAAGGGTTCGAGATCCTCTCGCAGCACAGCCTCGACGCGGTGCTCGCCCACGTTCCGGGCGCGCGCGCGCCGCTCGCAGGGGCACATGGATGGCACGTGCTGATCGAGTTGGTCGCCGACGCCGCCCGCCGCGACAGCCTGCCCGGCCGGGCGCAGGGACTGCTGGAGAGCGCCTTCGAGGCCGGGCTGGTGGAGGACGCCACCATTGCCGCCAGCGAGGCGCAGGCCGAGCAGTTCTGGACCCTTCGCGACGAGATCGCCGCCGCCGAGCGGGCGATCGGGCCGGCGATGCAGCACGACATCGCGGTGCCGGTGGCGGCGATGGCCGATTTCATCGCCGAGGCGGTGCCCGCGACCGAGCGGCGCTTCCCCGGCACGCGCGCGATCGCCTTCGGCCATCTGGGCGACGGCAACGTCCATTTCCATGTGCGGGCGCCCGAGGGTGCCGCAGGCGATGCGTGGGAGCGCGAGCAGGGCCCCGCGATCAGCGCCTTCGTTCACGATCTGGTGACCCGCCGGGGTGGCACGATCAGCGCCGAGCACGGGATCGGGCAGTTGAAGGTGGCGGAGCTGGCGCGGCTGGCCGATCCGGTGCGGCTGGCGATGATGCGCGCGGTCAAGCAGGCGCTCGATCCGCAGGGGCTGCTCAACCCGGGCAAGCTGCTGCCGGCGCCGGCCAGCGGCTAGCTGGCGGGTTGCACCCGGCCCGGCCGGCTTCTAAGGCGCGCGCTTTCACCGTCGCCGTCAGCGCCATGCTCCGCATCGGAGCGCAAGGGCCATCGGCCGGCAATCGGAGACGATCATGGCGAGCGCGCCGCAATCCCCCCTGCCTCTGTTCTACAAGGACCTGATGCCGCTCAACAGCCGCGACCATGCCGGCTGGCGCGCCCGTTCGGTCGACCGCGCCGGCTGGGTCGGCGGTCAGCATGCGGTGCCACTGACGGTCGAGGAGTTCGCCCAGGCGCAGCGCGATTTCCCGATCGTGTTCTCGGCCGGCGACCAGCCCGTGCCGCTGGCGCTGATGGGCCTGAACGACGGCATCAACGTGTTCTTCGACGAGGACGGCCGCGCCCAAGGCGATTTCTACGTCCCTGCCTATATCCGCCGCTACCCGTTCCTGCTGGCGCGGCTGGACCCCAAGACCGATCAGATGTCGCTGTGCTTCGACCCGACCAGCGACCTTGTCGGCGAGTTCGAGGATGGCGTCCCGCTCTTCGCCGAGGCTCAGCCGAGCGAGCATACCAGGAACCTGCTGCAGTTCTGCGAGCGGTTCGAGGAAGCCGGTATGCGGACGCAGGCGTTCATGGAAGAGATCCGCAAGGCGGGGCTGCTGATGGACGGCGAGGTGTCGATCCAGAGCGCCGACAATCCCGACCGGCCGTTCATCTATCGCGGCTTCAAGATGATCAATCAGGACAAGCTGCGCGAGCTGCGTGGCGACCAGCTGCGCAAGTGGAACGAGAGCGGACTGCTGGCGCTGATCTTCGCGCACCTGTTCTCGCTGGACCTGATGCGGGTGATCTTTGCCCGCCAGACCGCCGCCGGCAAGGGGCCGGGCGCGCAGGCGGCGCAGGGCGGCACCGGCGCCGCGCCGGCCGAGCAGGCGATGGACACCTCTGCCTCCGGCTGATGCGGTTCGTCGCGGGGTACGCGCGCACGGTGCGGACCCACGGTGCGAAACGGGGGCGCAAGAGGCTTGAAAACGGTTCGCCAACGCCTAGCTTGGGTGGGTCCGCCGGGCTCCCCTCATGGTCCGGCCGGATAAGTG
>JACIYY010000293.1 GCA_014359685.1 Porphyrobacter sp.
TGCGCCTAGCACGCTTGATTGGCGGGCGCGCCTAGCACGCAGGGGAGGCCATGAAAACGGACCAGCGGGCGGACGAGCCGAGACTGCTGCTGCGGCCCCATCCGGCGTGCCCGCCGCTGGCGGTCAGCGCGATCGCCGCGCGGGTGCTTCCGGTCGAGGGGCCGTGGCTCCGGCTGCGTTGGCGGATCGATGGCGCCGGCCGGCTGGTGGCGCCACCCTTCGCCGGCAAGGGCCGCGCCGACGGGCTGTGGCGCACCACCTGTTTCGAGCTGTTCCTGCGCCCGGCCGGCGGCGCGGGCGGCTATGCCGAGTTCAACCTCTCCCCGTCGGAACGGTGGGCGGCCTACGATTTCGACGCACCAAGGATGGGGATGCGCGAACGCGCGGTGCCGCACGGTCCGGTCTGCACGCTGCGGCGGGGCGGATCGGTGGCGATCTTCGATGCCGCGATCCCGCTGGGCGCGCTGCCGGCCGGCGACTGCGCGATGGGGCTGAGCGCGGTGGTGGAGGAAGCAGGCGACGATGGGGAGGCCGTGCTGTCCTACTGGGCGCTGGCGCATCGCGGCGCGGTGCCCGATTTCCACGACCCGGCTTGCTTCACCGCCGCGCTTGCGGCACCCGCCGCCCGATGAAATTCGGCATCGACCGCCTGCTCGCCGACCCGCAGCTGCTGCGCCAGCTTGCGGGCAAGCGCGTCGCGCTGGTCGCGCATCCCGCCTCGGTCACCGCCGACCTGACCCATTCGCTCGACGCGCTGATCGCCGCCGGCGTGCAGGTGACCGCCGCCTTCGGCCCGCAGCACGGGATCCGCGGCGACAAGCAGGACAACATGGTCGAAACCGAGGACGAGACCGATCCGCGCTACGGCATCCCGGTGTTCAGCCTCTATGGACAGGTGCGCCGCCCGACCGGGCGGATGATGGAGGCGGCCGACCTGTTCCTGTTCGACCTGCAGGATCTCGGCTGCCGCATCTACACCTTCTGCACCACGCTGCTCTACCTGCTGGAGGAGGCGGCGCGCGCCGACAAGACGGTGTGGGTGCTCGACCGGCCCAATCCGGCGGGGCGCCCGGTGGAAGGCACGCTGCTGGTGCCGGGGCAGGAAAGCTTCGTCGGGGCCGGGCCGATGCCGATGCGCCACGGGCTGACCATGGGGGAGATGGCCGGCTGGTTCGTGCGCCGCTTCGCGCTTGCCGTCGATTGCCGGGTGATCGCGATGGAAGGCTGGCAACCCGATGCCGCGCCGGGCTTCGGCTGGCCGGACAGCCGCATCTGGATCAATCCCAGCCCCAATGCCGCGACGCTCAACATGGCGCGCGCCTATGCCGGAACGGTGATGCTGGAGGGCACGACCCTGTCTGAAGGACGCGGCACGACCCGCCCGCTGGAGGTGCTGTTCGGCGCGCCCGATCTCGATGCCCGGGCCGTGCTGGCGCAGATGCACCGCCGCGCGCCCGACTGGCTGAACGGCTGCGCGCTGCGCGAGTGCTGGTTCACCCCGACCTTCCACAAGGACGCAGCAATGCTGTGCAACGGCTTGATGATCCATGCAGAAGGCGCGTTCTACGATCCGGCGGCGTTCCGCCCGTGGCGGCTGCAGGCGCTCGCCTTCAAGGCGATCCGCGACCTCTGCCCGGACTACCCGCTATGGCGCGACTTCGCCTATGAATACGAGTTCGAGCGGCTCGCCATCGATGTCATCAATGGCGGCCCGGCCTTGCGCGAATGGGTCGATGACATGGCCGCGCAGCCGGGCGACCTCGATGCGCTGGCCGGGGCCGACGAGGCCCGCTGGCGCGCCGAGATCGCCGATCTGCTGCTCTATTAGCCGCTACTCAGCGCGTGGAGGCGGGGGCAGGGGGCTGCCCGCGATGCTGCTCCAGCGCCGGATCGATCCGCGCCCAGTCCGGCGCATCGGCGGTCCAGATCGCCATCTGCGGCGCCAGCCCGTGCCCCGGATCGAGGAATCCCAGCCGGATGGTGCGGAATTGCGGCCGGGCAGACGATTGGGCCATCACCGGCGTGCCGCACCGGGCGCAGAAGCTTTGCGTCAGCGTGTTGCCGCTGGCCGCGACATAGGCGTGGGTGGCGAGCTCGCCGGACAGGCGGACATCGGCGGTGGCGAACATCGCATTGTGGGTCGGCCCGCCGCCGGCGACCTGCTGGCATTGGCGGCACCAGCACTGCCGCACCGCCATCGCCGCGCCCTCGATCCTCGCCGTGATGGCCCCGCAGGCGCATCGTCCGCTGATCATCGACTGTCCTCCATCGGCCTGTCACGGAAACGTCACACGAGCTCCCGCGTTGTAGCCCCACACAAGGAGAATGGAAGATGGCGAAGAAATACAAGGCGCCCAAGTCGATCCTCGGCTTCCCGCTGTCGAAGGGCACGCGCAAGGATCTGAGGAAGCTGATGAAGATGCTGGAGCACCCGAAGACGCGCACCATGGCGGTCACCGCCGCCAGCGGCCTTGCCGCCTTTCTCGGCGAACGCTTCGCCGAGCACCGCCAGACCGAGCGCGAGCGGGCCGCGGCCGCCCCCGAGCGCAGCGTGCCGCACTGAACCGGGCGCACTGAACCTGCGCGTGCCGGATCAGGCGTCGATCAGGTCGCGGTCGAGCTCTCCGGCGCGGTTCTGGATGAAGTTGAAGCGGTGTTCGGGGTTGCGGCCCATCAACTGATCGACCAGCTCCTTCACCGCGTGGCGCTGCTCGTGCTGTTCGGGCAGGGTGACGCGGATCATCGCGCGTGTGCGCGGGTCCATCGTCGTTTCGCGCAATTGCTGGGGGTTCATCTCGCCCAGCCCCTTGAAGCGGGAGACTTCGACCTTGCGGCCCTTGAACACGGTCGCCTCCAGCTCCGCCCGGTGGGCATCGTCGCGGGCGTAGCGGCTGTCCTTGCCGGCGGTCAGGCGATAGAGCGGCGGCTGCGCGAGATAGAGATAGCCGCCGCGCACCAGCTCCGGCATCTCCTGAAAGAAGAACGTCATCAGCAGCGTCGCGATGTGTGCGCCGTCGACGTCGGCATCGGTCATGATGACCACCCGGTCGTAACGAAGGGCGGCAGGGTCGCAGTCGCGGCGGGTTCCGCAGCCCAGCGCCAGCACCAGGTCGGCGATTTCCGAATTGGCGCGGATCTTGTCGGCGCTGGCGCTGGCGACGTTGAGGATCTTGCCGCGGATCGGCAGGATCGCCTGGGTCTTGCGGTCGCGCGCCTGCTTGGCGCTGCCGCCCGCGCTGTCGCCTTCGACGATGAACAATTCGGTCTCGCCGTCGCCTTCGCCGGTGCAGTCGGTCAGCTTGCCGGGCAGGCGCAGCCTTTTGCCGCTGGTGGCGGTCTTGCGCTTGACCTCGCGCTCCGCCTTGCGGCGCAGGCGCTCCTCCATCCGTTCGGTGATGGCGCCCAGCAGCGCGCGGCCGCGCTCCATATTGTCGCTGAGGAAATGGTCGAAATGGTCGCGCAGCGCCGCTTCCACCAGCCGCGCCGCTTCCGGGCTGGTCAGCCGGTCCTTGGTCTGGCTCTGGAATTGCGGTTCGCGGATGAACACGCTGAGCATGATCTCCGCACCCGCCATCACGTCATCGGCAGTGATCTCCCGCGCCTTGCGGGTGTTGGTCAGCTCCGCGAAGGCGCGCATCCCTTTGGTCAGCGCGGCGCGAAGGCCCTGTTCGTGGGTGCCGCCATCGGGCGTGGGCACGGTGTTGCAGTACCAGCTGGTCGCCCCGTCGGACCATAGCGGCCAGGCGATCGCCCATTCGACCCGGCCCTGCCACTGCCCGTCCTGCGCGGGAAAATCCTGGCTGCCGGCGAAAAACTCGCTGGTCACGCATTCGCGGGTGCCGACCTGTTCGGCCAGATGATCGGCGAGGCCGCCGGGGAACTGGAACACCGCCTCTTCCGGCACTCCGTCGCCGGCCAGCGAGGGGGCGCATTTCCAGCGGATCTCCACCCCTGCGAACAGATAGGCCTTGGACCGGGCGAGCCGGAACAGCCGCGCCGGCTTGAACGCCCGGTCGCCGAAGATCGCCAGGTCGGGCGTGAAGGCGACGCTGGTGCCGCGCCGGTTGGCGGCCGCGCCGATCCGCTCCAGCGGCCCGAGGGGCTGGCCGGCGGCGAATTCCTGCGCGAACACCTCGCGGTTGCGCGCGACCTCCACGCGGGTGTTGCTGGACAGGGCGTTGACGACGCTGATCCCGACGCCGTGCAGGCCGCCGCTGGTGGCATAGGCCTTGCCGGAAAACTTGCCGCCCGAATGGAGCGTGGTGAGGATCACCTCCAGCGTCGACTTACCCGGATATCGGGGATGCTCGTCCACCGGGATGCCGCGCCCGTTGTCGGTCACGGTCAGGCGGTTGCCTTCGCCCAGGATCACCTCGATGCGGTTGGCGTGGCCGGCGACCGCCTCGTCCATCGAATTGTCGATGACCTCGGCGGCAAGGTGGTGGAGCGCGCGTTCGTCCGTGCCGCCGATATACATTCCGGGGCGGCGGCGGACGGGCTCCAGCCCCTCCAGCACCTCGATCGCCGAGGCATTGTAGTCGCCGCCATCGCTCTTGGGCAGCTCGTCGAACAGGTCGTTGGCCATCGCGCCACTAAGCGCCAGCGCGCCGGGGAGCGCAAGCGGCGCGGCGGACTTATCGGCAGGCGGCGGGAGACCGCCGCTGCCGCGCCGCTGTGCTATTCGAAGCGCTGGGGCGCCGGATCGACCACGCTGATGGTGCGTGCGCCGACCTGGCGGACTTCCATCGCCCGCTCCACCACGCCGTCGCTGCCGAAGCGGAACGGCCCGTCAATGCCGAGGAAGCCGCCCCGGTCGAGCAGCTCGCCCGCCGGGAAGGCGCGGCCCGGCCGCCAGTCCTGCGCCACCCGCAGCGCCAGCAGCACCGCATCGTAGCCCAAAGTCGCGATCCGATAGGGTTGCTCCCCGAAACGGGCGCGATAGCTGTCGACGAACTGGCGATAACGGTCGTCGGACACGGCCGAGAACAAGGCGCCGCGCATCGCCGGGGCGTTGGCGATGCTCGCCTCGCCGCTCCACAGCTCGGTGCCCAGCAGGCGGGGGCGGGTCGCGCCGCGGGTCAGCGGGGCGGCGGCCATGATCGACAGGCGCGGCCCTTCGGCGATCAGCACCGCGTCGAACCCGCCGTCAGCCGCCAGCCGCTCCGCCGCGCTGACGATCGAGGTGTTGCCCCGGTCGTAGCGCTCGACGCTCGCCACTGTCCCGCCGGCACCGGTGGCGGCGCGCGACAGGGCGTCGGCGGCGCGGGCGCCGTAATCGCCGGTCGGCACCAGCGCGGCGAAGCGGCGCGCGCCCTGGCCGGCCGCATAGCCGACCGTGCGGGCGACCGATTGTTCGGGGATGTGGCCCATCACGAACACGTCGCGCGCGGCGATCGAGCTGTCGTTGGAGAACGAGATCAGCGGCACATCGGCCGGCCGCGCCTGCGCCAGCACCGGCGCCACGTCTTCGCGCAGCAGCGGCCCCAGGATCAGCTTGTTGCCGTCGGCAATCGCCCGCGCCGCCGCCGTCTCGGCACCGGTGGCGGTGTCGTAGGTGGTGATCCGCAGGTTCTCCGCCGAAGTATCGAGCAGCGCCATGGTGGCGGCATTGGCGAGCGAGCGGCCGACCGCGCCATTGCTGCCGGTCGTCGGCACCAGCAGCGCGATCCGGTGGCGCGCGGTATCGGTCGGCAGCACATCCGCGCTCGGCCCGGCCGGCGGCGGGGGTGCGGCGGGGCCCCGGTCGCCGCGGTCGGGGATCGCCTGGCAGGCGGAGAGCAGAATCGTCAGCAGGATCGCGCCCCATGCGCGCCGGATCGTCGCCACCATCTTCACCGCTCCCCTTGTGTCGCCTCGGGCGGATGGGCCACAAGGCCCGCGTGAGCGATGCCGACCCGACCCTGATGCTTGAACCGGGCCTCTATATTGTCGCCACGCCGATTGGCAATCTTGGCGACATCAGCCTGCGCGCGATGCGGGTGCTCGCGGCCTGCGATGCGGTGGCCTGCGAGGATACCAGGGTCACGGGCAAGCTGATGCGCCATCTGAACCTTTCGCGGCCGCTATGGCGCTATGACGATCACAGCTCGGACGAGGATCGCGCGCGGCTGCTGGAGGCGATGCGGCATCGGGCCGTGGCGCTGGTCAGCGATGCCGGGACGCCGCTGGTCTCCGATCCCGGATACCGGCTGGTGCGCGCCGCGCGCGAGGCGGGGATCGCCGTCACCGCGATCCCCGGCCCGTGCGCCCCGATCGTGGCGCTGAGCCTGTCGGGCCTGCCCAGCGACCGCTTCCTGTTCGCCGGCTTCCTGCCCGCCAGGGACAAGGCCCGCGCCGATCTGCTGGCGGAACTGGCCGGCATCCGCGCCACCCTGATCGTGTTCGACACCGCGCCGCGCCTGACCCGCTCCCTCGCGGCGATCGCCGGGATCATGCCGGGCCGCGAGGTGGCGGTGGCGCGCGAGCTGACCAAGCTGCACGAGGAATGCCGGCGGGGCAGCGCGGACGAATTGCTGGCCCATTACAGCGCGCATCCGCCGCGCGGCGAGATCGTGCTGCTGATCGGCCCCGCGCCCGACCCTGTGGCGCCCTGTGCCGAGGATGCCGATGCCATGCTGCGCACGGCGCTGGCGGACTTGAAGCCCTCGCAGGCGGCGGCGCAGGTGGCCAAGGCGACGGGGCTCGACCGCAAGGCGCTCTACGCCCGGGCCCTGGCGTTGCGCGGCGAATGACCCGGCAGCGCGCCGAGCAGCGCGGCCGCGAGGCGGAGCGCGAGGCCGAGATGTGGCTGCGGCGCGAGGGCTGGGCGATCCTCGATCGCCGGCGCAGGACCAGCCTCGGGGAAATCGACCTGGTGATGCGGCGCGGCACCACCGTCGCCTTCGTGGAGGTGAAATGGCGCGCCAGTGCTGCCGCGCTGGCCTTCGCCATCGACGAATACCGGCTGGCGCGCGTCGCCGCTGCGGCGCAGGCGGTCGGCCACGAATATTGCCGGCCGGGGGACGATATGCGGATCGACGTGGTGCTGCTTGCGCCCGGGCGCCGGCCCGACCACATCGTCAATGCCTGGCAACCGTGACGCCCGTTCCCCGTTGCACCCGGCGAAGCGACGACGCACATCCACCGGCCGGCGCTCCGCCCCGGCCCATCGTGACGAAGGTTGAACAGTGCCGACACCCTTGCGCGTCGCGGTCCAGATGGACCCTATCGAATCGATCAATATCGGCGGGGATTCGACCTTCGCGCTGATGCTGTCGGCGCAGGCGCGCGGCGCCGTGCTGTGGACCTATCATGTCCGCACCCTCGCCTGGGAGGACGGCCGGATCACCGCCCATGCGCGGGCCGTGACGGTCCGCCGCCAGCCCGGCGACCATTACGAATGGGCGGGCGAGCCGCAGAAGATCGACCTTGCCGCCGACATCGACGTGGTGCTGATGCGACAGGATCCGCCCTTCGACCTCGGCTATATCAGCGCCGCGCTGCTGCTCGACCGGCTGAAGGGCACCACGCTGGTGGTCAACGATCCGCGCCAGGTGATCAACGCGCCCGAAAAGATGTTCGTGCTCGATTACGCGCGCTTCATGCCGCCGACGCTGGTGGCGCGCACCCTGTCCGATGTGCGCGACTTCCAGCGCCGCCACGGATCGGTGGTGGTCAAGCCGCTGCACGGCAATGGCGGCAAGGCGATCTTCCGCATCGACGAGCACGGCACCAACCTCGCCGCGCTGACCGAGCTGTTCACGCAGGTCTGGCCAGAGCCGTTCATGGTCCAGCCGTTCCTCCCCGAAGTGGCCGAGGGCGACAAGCGCATCGTGCTGGTCGATGGCGTGTTCGCCGGGGCGATCAACCGCCGGCCGGGCGAGGGGGAGTTCCGCTCCAACCTCGCGCAGGGCGGCTATGCCGAGGCGGCGACGCTGACGGCGCGCGAGGAGGAGATCTGCGCAGCGATGGGGCCGGAACTGGCAAAGCGCGGGCTGGTCTTCGTCGGCATCGACGTGATCGGCGGCAAATGGCTGACCGAGATCAACGTCACCTCTCCCACCGGCATCGTCGCCATCGACCGCTTCAACGGCACCGACACCGCCGGCCGCATCTGGGACGCGATCGAGGCACGGCTGGCCCGGCAGGCGGCCGGGTAGGGCCGATGGACGAGCTGATCCTGGAGACGGTGGAGCGCGGCGGCTATCTCGGCATTGCGCTGCTGATGGCGCTGGAGAACATCTTTCCGCCGCTCCCTTCGGAGCTGATCATGGGGCTGGGCGGGGTCATGGTGGCGCGCGGCAGCATGGCCTTCTGGCCGCTGCTGCTGGTCGGCACGCTGGGCACCACGGCCGGCAATTGGGTGTGGTTCTGGATCGGCCAGCGCTTCGGATATCGCCGGCTCGCGCCCTTCGTGGAACGCTGGGGCCGCTGGCTGACGCTGGATTGGGAGGATGTCGAGCGGGCCAGCCGCTTCTTCAAGCTGTATGGCCACTGGGTGGTGTTCGTGCTGCGCTTTTCGCCCCTGCTGCGGACCATGATCTCGCTGCCGGCCGGGCTGATGCAGATGCCCTTGTGGAAGTTTCTGGTGTTCACCTTTCTCGGCTCGGCGATCTGGAACGCGATGCTGATCCTGGGCGGGCGGTGGCTGGCGACCTGGCTCGCCCAATACGAAGGCGCGATGACCTGGATCATCCTCGGAACCGGGGCGCTGACCCTGATGGGATACCTGTACCGCGTCGCGACCTGGAAGCCGCGCCGGCGCCCGGTCGCTCCAGCGACGGATGGCGACGCCCGCTAGCGGGCGCGCCTTCATCATCCGTTCACAAAAAATGCGGGAAACCTGAACAACTTCGCGCGTTGGTGGGGCGAAGCAGAAGGAGAGCCGAGATGCTCAGAATCACCCTCGCCGCACTTGCGCTCGGAGCGGTGGCCTTGCCCGCCGTCGC
>JACIYY010000294.1 GCA_014359685.1 Porphyrobacter sp.
ATTGGGCCAGCCGGCCCTATCGCGGGATGGAAGCGCACCTGGCCGCCGCCTGCGCAGCGCTGGCCGAGCACCTCATCAACGATGATCGCGTCGGCGTCTTCCGCCGCCTTGCCTCGCGCCTGCGGGTCGATGCGCTGAAGCTGCGCCGCCTGCTGGCGCTGATCCCGGGTGAGGAGCCGTCGCCGGACCGCGAGGTCACGCGCCGCGCCATCGGCGTGTGCCAGGCGCTCAGGCTGGCGCTGTTCCAGCATATGTTCCTGCGGGCGGTAGCGGTGCCCGCCTTCAGCCGCGCCAACGACATCACGCGCGAGGATGTGTTGGAAATGGTCTTCACGCTACGGATCGAGGAGGCCCTGGCCCAGCTCCGTCGCGCCTATCCGACCAGCTTCCCGCGCATGGCCGATTTCTCGGTGACCGAGCCGGCCGACTATCCCGAAGGCAGCGACGAGGGCTACGAGGCGATCCAGCGCGGCTTCATCGACCCGATCGAACGCGCCTACGCCCTGTCGCTGCGGATCGGGGCGGTCATCGCGAACCATTTCGGCGCCCACGGCTGAGCGCCGAGCACGCGCCGCAGAGGCCGGTTCAGTGTGTCCGGGCACGATCCGGGTAGCGCAGCCGGCCCAGGAACCGGACCACGTCGAAGCCCTCGCGCTGGCGCGACAGGCGCCCGGTCGCCTTGCCGATCCGCATCACATCCTCGATCCGCCGGTCGAGGAACGCGCGTGTGTCGTGCTGCCCGTCGCTCTCGTCATCGGCGAACACCGCCAGGGTGGCCGAGTAGATGGCGCCCAGCAGCATGCGCTTGGTGTAGTGGTTGTAATCGGTCGCACGGTCCCCCGCCAGCCGCCACATCGCATCGGCGCTGCGCCACCCGATCCGCCATGTGCGGGCGACGTTCTGCGGCAGGGCCATGATCGCCAGCGCCCGGCGCAGCGCCTCCTTCTCGCCAGCCACGGCATCCAGCCGGAACTGCACCAGCGTGCGGATGCGGTCGCGCACCGGCAGCGTGTCGAGTTCGCCGCCGGCGAAGGCCGCCTCCATCCGTGCATCGATGGCGCCGATCCAGGCTTCGATCATGTCCATCGCGCCGCCCGGAAAGGCCAGCCGCGCCACTGACGCCGGCACGCCTGCCAAGGCAGCGGCCTGCTCCAGCGCCCGATTGCTCCACCCGTCGAAGGCCGCCTCGGCGGCGATCCGCGGCCCGAGCGCGGCCCGTATTTCATCCAGGGTCAGGTCGGCATGCGGTGCTGCGGCCGCGCTGTCGCTCTCGCCGCTCACAGGCTGGGCCCGTAAACCTCGGTGGAGGCCGCGTGCCGGGCGGCGTCCGCATCGGATCGACGCTCGATCTCCATCAGCACCGGCGCATCCGGCCCATCCAGCCGCGCGTAGTCGCGGGCCGAGCGGCCCGAATTGTCGCTATGGTCAGGGTCGGCGCCTGCTTCCAGCAGCACCCGCATCAGCGACAGGTTGCGCTGGTGGACCGCGAAGATCAGCGGCGTCTCCCCGGCCTCGTTGGTCTGGTCGACTCGCGCCCCGCCGCCGACGAGCGCCGCGACCCCTTCCTCGAACCCCATCTGCACCGCGCGCATCAGCGGGGTCACGCCGCGATTGTCGGCGATGTTCGGATTGGCGCCGCGCTGGATCAGGAAGGCCAGCCAGGTCGGATCGCGCCGGTCGACCGCGATGTGCAGCGCGGTCCGCCCATCAGCGACGTCGCGCGCATTGATCACGGTGGATCCGGGCGCGTCGAGCAGCTCCATCGCCGTCTTGCCGTCCTTCTTCTCCACCGCCTGGAGAAACTTGTATCCGTCGGAAAAGTTCTGCGCCGCCGCCGGTGTGGCCAGCATCGCCACGGGCACAGCCACGGCCAGCCCGGCTGGCACCGCCAGCATAGCCAGCGCCGCCGCCGACCCCAACGCCCCTGTATCGAACCCGCGCCTGCGGCTGTTCACGCGCCCATCCTCCTGACCCATCCTCCTGAAATGCAAGACTCGCCGGCGCCGCGGATGCGCCGCGCCGTTTGTGCCCCTTGTCGTTTTGCCGTTAGCAGACCATGAACTGCAATGCCATGATCCTGCCTTTCCGCCTTCCCCGCCTCGCCTCCGCAGCATTGGCTCTGTCGCTGCTCGCCGCCTGCTCCCCGCCGCAGGCCGCCGACCCTGCGCCGCTGGCCGGCGCCGCCATCGGCGGCCCGTTCGAGCTGGTCGACAGCAACGGTCAAACCGTGCGCTGGAGCGATTTCGACGGCCGCTACCGGATCGTCTATTTCGGCTACGCCTATTGCCCCGACATCTGCCCGTACGACGTGCAGCGCATGATGCAGGGCTACAACCGCTTCGCGCAGGCAGAGCCGGCGCTGGCCGCGCAGGTCCAGCCGATCTTCATCACCGTCGATCCGGCCCGCGACACGCCGGAGGTGGTGGGCAAGTTCACCGCCGCCTTCTCCGACGATCTCCTCGGCCTGACGGGCACGCCGGAGCAGATCCAGGCCGCCGCCAAGGCCTTCGCCGTGTATTACAGCAAGGGCGAGGAGAGCCCGGGCGGCGGCTATCTGATGGATCACAGCCGCGCCGCCTACCTGATGGGCCGGGATGGCGAGCCGATCGCGCTGCTGCCGGTGGACCAGGGGGCCGAGGCCGTGGCTGCGGAGCTGGACCGATGGGTGACCTGAGGGAGCGCTTCTGGGAGCTTCCGCTGGGCGCATTGTCGCGCGCCGAATGGGAGGCGCTGTGCGACGGCTGCGGCCGCTGCTGTCTGCACAAGCTGGAGGACGAGGAAACCGGCGAGGTCATCGAGACCAACGTCGCCTGCCGCCTGCTCGACACCGCCACCGCGCGATGCAGCGATTATCGCCACCGCAAGGCCTTCGTTCCCGATTGCCTGCGGCTGACCCCGCAGCTTGTTTCAAAGGTCGCATGGCTGCCTGACAGCTGCGCCTATACACGGCGCGCGCAGGACCGGCCGCTGCCCGACTGGCATCCGCTGCTGACCGGCGGGACGGAGGCGATGGACCGGGCCGGGATCAGCGTGAAGGGCCGCGCCATCAGCGAAGACGCCGCAGGCCCGCTCGAACATCATCTGGTCGATTGGAAGCGCGGGTGATCGACTGGTTTCGACGCTCCGGCGCCGACGGGGCGGCTCCGGACGTTGTCGAGATCGCTGGCCGCACCCTGCCGCTGGCGATTCGCCGCCACGCGCGCGCCACCAGGCTGACCATGCGCCTCGCGCCCGACGGCAGCGAGGTCCGCATCACCCTGCCCCGCTGGGGTCGCACCGAGGATGCGCTGCTGTTCGCCGCGGCGCGGACCCGCTGGCTCGAAGGCCAGCTCGCGGCCCTTCCCCGCCGCGCCCCGCCCGGCCCTGGCGGCACGCTGACCCATCGCGGACAGGCGCTGCGGATCGAATGGGATAGCTGCCATCCGCGTGCGCCGAGCCTCGGCGACGGATGCGTGCACGTCGGCGGGCCGGAGAGCGCGGTTGCAGCCCGGCTCCAGCGCTGGCTGGAGGCAGAGGCGCTGCGCCTCTGCGCCGGTGACCTGGCCCATTATTGCGCCCGCGCCGGCGTGCCGGTCCCCGCCCTGCGACTGTCGCGCGCGCAGCGGCGCTGGGGCAGCTGCTCCAGCGGCGGGGCGGTGCGGATCAACTGGCGGCTGGTGCAGGCGCCCGACGCGGTGCGGCGCTCGGTGGTCGCGCATGAGGTCGCGCACCTTGTCCATTTCGACCATTCCCCCGCCTTCCACGCGCTGCTCGCCCGCCTGTTCGAAGGTGACCTTGCGGCCGCCGATCGCTGGCTGCGGCGCGAGGGGCGCGGCCTCTACGCCGCCTTCGGGTGATCCGGCCCGCACCGCCGGGCTTGGCCTGCGGCACTGGCGCTGCGCCGCGCCCGGCCCTATCTGTCGTGCATGAGCTTCTGGCGTCGCATCTCCCCCCGCCGCGCGGTCGCGGACTTCGCCCACGAATGGCGGCAGCCCAACCCCTATCGCTGGCCGATCATGGGGGTCTCGATCGCCGCGACCTTCTTCATTCTGATGGTGTTCCTGCCAGAAGATCAGCGGATCGAGCCGCGCGCTCCCGAGATCACCTGGATCACCACCTACGCGCCGGGCCGCAGCGATGCGGAGATCGCCGCCTCCAACCTCGCCAACCAGCAGCGGCAGGACGAGCTGGAGGCCCGCCGCGCGGCGCGCGAGGAGCTGCGCAAGTCGCTCTACCGCGAACTGGGCCGCGCAACCGGGCTCGACGTCGATGCGATGGAGGCCGAGATCGCCCGTGAGGAGGCGGAGGAAGCGGCACGGGAGCGGGCCGCAAGCCGACCCGCAGCACCTGCCACACCACCGGCGCCGCGACCTGGCAGCTGACCCCGCCGAGGATGCGCGCTGGCTCGCCGCCGCCGCCGGTCTGGCGGAGCGCGGCCGCCCGCTGAGCCGCCCCAACCCGGCTGTCGGCGCGATCATCGTGCGCGACAGGATCGTGGTCGGGCGCGGCTGGACCGGGCGTGGCGGACGGCCCCATGCAGAGGCGGTGGCGCTCGAACAAGCCGGCGCAGCGGCGCATGGAGCAACGCTTTACGTCACGCTCGAACCCTGCGCGCACACTTCGCCGCGCGGACCGGCCTGCGCCGATCTGGTGGCTGCGGCGGGCCTTGCCCGCGTGATCGCCGGTGTCGCCGACCCTGACCCGCGCACCGCCGGCGCGGGCCTTGCCCGCCTGCGCGGCGCCGGCATCGCCGCCGAATGCGCCGATGATCCTGCCGCCCGCGCCAGCCTGTCCGGTTACCTCGCCCGCGCCGAACGCGGCCGGCCGCATGTCACGCTCAAGCTCGCCACCTCGCTCGACGGGTGCATCGCGCTGGCGAGCGGGGAAAGCCGCTGGATCACCGGCCCCGCCGCCCGCGCCCATGCCCATCGCGAGCGCGCCCGCGCGGACGCGATCCTCGTCGGCGGCGGCACCTTGCGCACCGATCGTCCCGTGCTCGACGTGCGGCTTGCCGGGCTGGAGGACCGCTCCCCGCGCCGCCTGGTGCTGACCCGCGGCGCTGCCCCCGCCGGCTGGACCGCGCTGTCCGATCCCGCCGCGATCGCCACTCTGGACGACGTCCAGTACCTGTTGATCGAGGGCGGGTCCGACGCGGCGGCCGCTTTCCTCGCCGCCGGACTGGTCGATCGGCTGCTGCTCTACCGCGCGCCGGTGCTGATCGGCGGAGGCCTGCCCGCTCTCGGCGACCTCGGCCTCGCCAGCCTCGCCGATGCCAAGCGCGGATGGCGGCTGGCGGACCGGCGCCATTTCGCACCCGACACGCTCGAAATCTTTCAGCGGGCGCGCTAAGGGCCGGTCATGTTCACCGGGATCGTCACCGCCATCGGCACCATCGAACGCGTCGAACGGCGCGGCGACCTCCATGTGCGGATCGCCTGCCCCTACGATCCATCGACCATCGCCATCGGCGCATCGATCGCCTGTTCGGGGGTGTGCCTGACCGTGGTGGAGCGCGGCGGAGAGGCCGGGGCGGCGTGGTTTTCGGTCGATGTCTCGGCCGAGACCGAGAGCCGCACCGCCGCCGGCACGTGGTCGCAAGGGCGCCGCCTCAACCTCGAACGCTCGCTCAGGGTGGGGGACGAGTTGGGCGGCCACATCGTTTCGGGCCACGTCGATGCGGTGGGGACCATCGCCGACCGGCAGCCGGTGGGCGAATCCACCCGCCTGACCATTCGCGCGGCAGGCGAGCTTGCGCCCTTCATCGCCCCCAAGGGGTCGGTCACGCTGGACGGCGTGTCGCTGACCGTGAACACGGTGGAGGACAGGTCGGACGGCACGGTCGCCTTCACCGTCAACCTGATCCCGCACACGGCCGAGGTCACGACGCTGGGCGGGACCGCGCAAGGCGCTCAGGTCAACGTGGAGATCGACACCGTCGCCCGCTACCTCCAGCGGCTGGAGAACCTGCGCCAGCAAGCCGGCCGGGTCTAGGCCGTATCGACATTTGCGCGTCCCAATCTGCTTGAAGTCTGCTTCGCAGGCTTCCGTTGTGGCTGACGGCGTTTCGGGATGGGGATCAAGCGTTACAAGTTGAGCAATGTTCAGTGGGAGCGGATTGCGCCGATGCTGCCGGGCGAGGCGAGCGATCCTGGGCGCACGGCGGCCGAAAACCGTCTGTTCGTCAATACCGTGCTCTGGGTATTGCGGTCAGGCGCGCACTGGTCGGACCTTCCCGAGCGGTACGGCAAGTTCAAGACGGCACAAACGCGTCACCCGGTCGGCGAAGGCGGGGTGCGGGAGCGCGTCTTCCAGACGCTCAGCCGAGACCGCGACAATGAGTATCTGATGATCGACAGCGGTCCCGCAATCGACAAGCATCGC
>JACIYY010000295.1 GCA_014359685.1 Porphyrobacter sp.
GGTCGCCGCGCCGCCACACCAGCCCGGCCGCGCCATGCAGCGCCAGCTTGCGCGCATCGACCAGCGCGCCTGGCCCGATGCCGAAGCGGCGGGCGAGGGCGGCGTGATCGATCCCGTCGGCCAGCCGCAGCCCCATCAGCAGCGCCTCCATCGCCTGTTCCGGCACCGCCAGCGCGCGCTCCTCCACGATGCCGTGGCCGTTGCGCTCGATCGCCGAGAGCCAGTTTTCCGGCTTGCGGTGGCGCATCGTGGCGTGGCCGGAGCGTCGCCCATGCGCGCCGGGGCCAATGCCGGCATAATCGGCATAGCGCCAGTAAGCGAGGTTGTGGCGGCTCTCCTCGCCGGGGCGGGCGTGGTTGCTGACCTCATAGGCGGGCAGGCCGGCGGCGGCGGTCAGCGCGCGGGTCAGCGCGAACAGGTCGGCGGCCGAATCGTCATCGAGCGGCACGAAGGCACCCTGCCGCACATCACTGGCAAAGCGCGTCCCCGGCTCGATCGTCAGCTGGTAGAGCGACAGGTGCCCGGTGCCCAGCGCCAGCGCGCGGGCCAGCTCGTCGCGCCAGTGCTCCCCGCCCTGGCCGGGGCGGGCATAGATCAGGTCGAAGCTGACGCGGGCGAAATGCCGCTGCGCCACCTCCAGCGCGGCCAGCCCCTCGCGCGCATCGTGGAGCCGCCCAAGGAAGCGCAGCGCCGCGTCGTCGAGCGATTGCAGGCCGAGCGAGACGCGGTTGATCCCCGCCTGCGCCAGCGCGGCGAAGCGGGCCGCCTCCACCGAGGAGGGGTTGGCCTCCAGCGTGATCTCGATCCCGTCGGCAAAGCCCCACAGCCGCTCCGCCTCCGCCAGCAGCGCCACCACCAGCGCCGGCGGCATCAGCGAAGGCGTCCCGCCGCCGAAGAACACCGAGCGCAGCGCCTCGCCCCCGGCGACCTGCGCCTCGTGACGCATGTCGGCCAGCAGCCCCGCTTGCCATTGCGCCGCGTCGACTTCGGCCCGGACATGCGAGTTGAAGTCGCAATAGGGGCATTTCTTCAGGCAGAACGGCCAGTGGATATAGAGCGCGCGGGCCACGAGGCGGCTTGTAGCACGGTGCGGGCGCTCACGCCCGGCCGAATTGCTCCGCCACCAGTCTGGCAAAGGCATCGGCGCGGTGGCTGATGCGGTGCTTGTGTTCGGGGTCGATCTCGCCGAAGGTCTGGGCCTCGCCCGCCGGCACGAACACCGGATCATAGCCGAAGCCGCGGTTGCCGCGTGGCGGCCAGACCAGCGCGCCGTCGCAGCGCCCCTCATAGACCGCCTGCCCGCCATCGGGCCAGGCGAGCGCCAGCACGCAGTGGAACGCCGCATCGCGCGGGGCATCGGGGCCGATCCCGGCGAGCATCCCTTCGACCTTGCCCATCGCCATGAACCAGTCGCGCCCCGGCTCGCCTTCGAACCATTGCCGTTCCGCCCAATCGGCGGTGTAGACGCCGGGCCGCCCGCCCAGCGCCGCGACCGACAGGCCGCTGTCGTCGGCCAGCGCCGGCAGGCCGGAGGCGCTCGCGGCGGCATGGGCCTTGATCAGCGCATTGGCGACGAAGCTGGTCCCGGTCTCCGCCGGCTCCGGCAGGCCGAGCGATCCAGCCGACAGGCATTGCGGCCCGTATGGCGCGAGCAGCGCGGCGATCTCGCGCAGCTTGCCGGCATTGTGGGTGGCGATGACCAGCCTGCCGGCGCCGAGGCGGCGAGCGTCCGCCATTACCGCCGGACCGCGTCGGCCTGCGCGGCGAAGACCCGCTCGCAGCCGATCCGGGCGAGGCGCAGCAGGCGCAGCAGGCTCTCCTCATCGTAAGGCGCGCCTTCGGCGGTCACCTGCGCTTCGGCGATCCGGCCGCCTTCCAGCAGGACGAAATTGGCGTCGGCATCGGCCGCGCTGTCCTCGACGTAATCGAGGTCGAGCACCGGCGTGCCCTGATGAATCCCGCAGCTGATCGCCGCCACCCGGGAGAGGATCGGATCGGCACCGATCGCGCCTGCCGCCAACAGCTTGTCCACCGCCAGCCGCAGCGCCACCCAGGCGCCGCTGATCGCGGCGGTGCGAGTCCCGCCATCGGCCTGCAACACGTCGCAATCGAGCGTGATCTGCCGCTCTCCGAGCGTCTTCATATCGACCACCGCGCGCAAGCTTCGGCCGATAAGCCGCTGGATTTCCTGCGTTCTCCCGGTCTGCTTGCCCTTGGCCGCCTCGCGGTTGCCGCGCGTGTGGGTGGCGCGCGGCAGCATCGAATATTCGGCCGTCACCCAGCCCTGGCCCTTGCCGCGCAGGAACGGCGGCACCCGCTCCTCGACGCTGGCGGTGACCAGCACGCGGGTATCGCCGAATCCGATCAGGCACGACCCCTCGGCATGCTTGGTGAAGCCGGTCTCGATGGTGATGGCGCGCATTTCGTCGGGCGCGCGGCCGGATGGTCGCATGATCATTGTCCTTGGCGGGCAGGGGGCCGGTTGCCGGCTTTGCGTCGCCGCCCCTAGCGGCTAGAGGGGCCGCTGTCATGGCCTCTCCCCCCGTCACCGAACTCACCGACCGCGCCCGGGCCATCTTCCGGCTGGTGGTGGAGGGCTATCTGGCGAGCGGTGCGCCGGTCGGATCGCGCACCCTGGCCGGGGAGGGGGCGCTGAACCTCTCGCCGGCCTCGATCCGCTCGGTACTGGCCGAGCTGGAGCGGCTGGGCCTGCTCGCCGCCCCGCACACCAGCGCCGGGCGGATGCCGACCGAGCTGGGCCTGCGCCTGTTTGTGGACGGGATGATGCAGGTCGCCGAACCGACAGCGGAGGAGCGCGCCGCGATCGAGCAGCGCCTGTCCCGCCCCGGTCCGATCGAGGCGGCGCTGGAGACCACCAGCGCGCTGCTGTCCGACCTCACCGGCGCGGCCGGCATGGTGATGGTCCCGCGGCAGGATGCCGAGCTCGCGCAGATGAGCCTGCTGATGCTCGATGCCCAGCGCGCGCTGCTGGTGCTGGTGGGCGTGGACGGGTCGGTGGAAAACCGCGTTCTCGACCTGCCCGCAGGGACCGCGCCGGCCGCCTTGCAGGAGGCGTCGAACTACTTCACCACGCGCCTTGCCGGGCGCACCCTGGGCGAGGCGGCGGGGGCGATGCAGGCGGAGATCGCATCGGGCCGCAGCGCCCTCGATGCCGCCGCCCGCGACCTGGTGGCGCGCGGGCTGGCGGTGCTGAGCGAGGACGCCGCGCGCCGCCCGGTGCTGATCGTGCGCGGGCAGGCCAACCTGCTCGATGCTGCGGCGCTGCAGGATATCGAACGGGTGCGCTCGCTGATCGACGATCTGGAGAACAAGCAATCGGTGGCCGAGCTGCTCGACAGCGCGCGCGATGCGGAAGCAACGCGGATCTTCATCGGGGCGGAGAACCGGCTGTTCGCGCTGTCCGGCTCCTCGGTGATCGCCGCACCCTATCGCGACCGCGAGGGGCGGGTGGTCGGCGTGCTCGGCGTGATCGGCCCGACGCGGTTGAATTACGCCCGAATCGTGCCCATGGTGGATTTCACCGCCCGATCGCTGGGCAAGAGATTTGGCTGAACAGGGCAAGCATGACCGGACAGGACAACGCGCACGGCACGACGCATGACGAGGCGACGGAGAAGGAACTCGCCGGCGTGCCCGAGGCGATGCGGGAGGGCGGCGCGGAGAGCGACACCGCGCGCGACGAGCCGAATGCTGGCGGCGCCGACGAGCTGGCCCGCCTGCGCGAGGAGCTGGAGGCGGCCCGGCAGGAGGTGCTCTATGCCCGCGCCGACACCCAGAATGTGCGCCGCCGGCTGGAGAAGGACGTCGCCGATGCGCGCGCCTATGCCGCGACCGGCTTTGCCCGCGACGTCCTGTCGGTGTCCGACAATCTCGCCCGCGCGCTCGACGCGATTCCGGCAGAGCTGCGCGAGGATGCGCGGCTGAAGAGCCTCGTCGCCGGGCTGGAAGCCACCCGGCGCGAGCTGGACAAGGTGTTCGGCCAGCACGGCATCACCCGCATTGCCGCGACCGGCCTGCCGCTGGACCCCAACCGCCATCAGGCGATGATGGAGATTCCCTCCACCGATGCCGAGCCCGGCACCGTGGTGCAGGAAATGCAGGCCGGCTACATGATCCGCGACCGGCTGCTGCGCCCGGCCATGGTCGGGGTGGCGCGCGCGCCCGATTGAGCCGCTGCGCGGGGGGCGGGGCGAGCGTCCGGTGCGGCGAAACGGGGGAACAGGATCGGGTCTGCTTCGTAGTTCCTGCACAGGGATCAGAGGAGAAATTTATGAACACCCGCTATTTGCTCGCCCCGGTGCTGCTCGGCTCAGCCCTCTCGCTCGGCGCCTGTGCGGAAAACTACGCGGCGGAAGGGGCTGGCGTGGGTGCGGCGGTGGGCGCCGGCCTGTCGGCGATCACCGGCGGCGATGTGCTCACCGGCGCGGCGGTCGGCGCGGCGGCTGGCGGCGTGGGCGGCTATTTCATCGACAAGGATGATGGCTGCGACGGCTATGACCGGAACGGACGGCTGGACGACGATTGCTACGGCACCGAGGGCTACCCGGTAGACCCGCGCCGCTAGGTTGATGCGGCATGCAGCACCAGAAGCTGGGTGAGGCGGGATAGATCCTGGCGAGGTAATTTGCGGGCAGCCGGTCGTATCGGGTAGTGATGCGCCTGAGTTGCTTGAGCGTGCCGATGGTTTTTTCGATCCGGTTGCGATGCTTGTCGATTGCGGGATCGCTATCGATCATCAGATACTCATTGTCGCGGTCTCGGCTGAGCGTCTGGAAGACGCGCTCCCG
>JACIYY010000296.1 GCA_014359685.1 Porphyrobacter sp.
CGGATGGGGCCGCAGCAGCAGTCCCGGCTCGTCCGCCCGCTGGTCCGTTTTCATGGCCTCCCCTGCGTGCTAGGCGCGCCCGCCAATCAAGCGTGCTAGGCGCGCCCGCCAAGCAAGAGAGCGCCATGAGCCAGTACCGATCCGATCTCCTCCGCCTGCTCGACGAGCGGGGCTATATCCACCAGCTGACCGACCCCGAAGGGCTGGACGCGCTGACGGCGAGCCGGATCGTGCCCGGCTATATCGGCTTCGATCCGACCGCGCCAAGCCTGCATGTCGGCAGCCTGGTGCAGATCATGCTGCTGCGCCGCCTGCAACAGGCGGGGCACCGGCCGATCGTGCTGATGGGCGGGGGCACCGGCAAGATCGGCGACCCCAGCTTCAAGGACGAGGCGCGCACGCTGATGACGGCAGAGACCATCGCCGCCAATATCGCCGGGATCAGGCGCGTGTTCGACCGCCTGCTGACCTTCGGCGAGGGGCCGTCGGATGCGATCATGCTCGACAATGCCGAATGGCTCGACAGGCTCGAATATATCCCCTTTCTGCGCGAGGTGGGGCAGCATTTCTCGGTCAACCGGATGCTGGGCTTCGAATCGGTCCGCCAGCGGCTCGATCGCGAACAGTCGCTCAGCTTCCTCGAATTCAACTACATGATCCTGCAGGCCTATGATTTCCGCGAGCTGGCACGGCGGCACGGCTGCCGGCTGCAGCTGGGCGGCAGCGACCAGTGGGGCAATATCGTCAGCGGGATCGAGCTGGCGCGGCGCATGGATGGGGTGGAGGTGTTCGGCGTCACCACCCCGCTGCTGACCACCGCCGACGGCGCGAAGATGGGCAAGACCGCGGCCGGGGCCGTGTGGCTGAACGAGGACATGCTGCCGGCCTACGATTTCTGGCAATATTGGCGCAATGTGGACGACCGCGATGTCGGCCGCTTCCTGCGCCTGTTCACCGATCTGCCGCTGGACGAGATCGCCCGGCTGGAGGCGCTCGGCGGCGCCGAGATCAACCACGCCAAGATCGTCCTGGCCGATGCGGTGACGGCGCTGGTGCGCGGGAGCGAGGCGGCCCGCGCGGCCTCGCAGACGGCGGCGCAGACCTTCGCCGGCGGCGGCCTGGGCCACGATCTGCCGGTGCTGGCTGTGCCGGCCGGCGGTATCCGGCTCGCCGCCGCCTGCACCGCGATCGGCTTTGCTGCCTCGGGCGGAGAGGCCAAGCGCAAGATCGCCGAGGGCGCGGTGCGGATCGACGACCGGGCGGTGACCGATCCGGCGCACCTGATCGCGCTGCAACCGGGGCAGGACGCCAAGCTCAGCCTGGGCCGCAAACGGCACGGAATTCTGCGCGGCACGTGACCGGGCGCCGGCTTTACCCTTTGATCAGCTTTGGCTGCCAAGGCGGGAGATTGGTTGCCAAGGAACATCATCGGCCATGCCAGCAGGAGCGCAGCTGTCGGTCCCCGAATTGCGACGGTCGAGCCGCCACCCGGTCGACTATCGCATCGTGGCCGAGCACCTGACGCTGGGCGAAATACCGCTGCACATCCGCAACCTGTCTGCGCACGGCTTCATGGTCGATGATTGCTGCATGCTCGATCGGGCGCACCGGGTGATCGTCCCGCTGCCGGTGATCGGCCGGATCGAAGCCTATTGCGTGTGGACGAAGGACCGGCGTGCCGGCCTCAATTTCGAACGGATTGTCCGCACCGATGATCTGGAGGCGATGATCGCGGTCATGCGGCCGGCCGCTTCCCTCGGCGCGTGCGCGCCACGCCGGGCCTGACCGGCAGCGGATCCGCCTTCGACGCGACCTTGGCACGCCGCCGCGCACCTGCCATGGCGCCTGCGTGACCGACCTGCCGCCCGCCCCAGCCGAGCCCAAATCGCCGCTCCACATCGCCGATTACCGGCGTTTCTGGGTGGC
>JACIYY010000297.1 GCA_014359685.1 Porphyrobacter sp.
GATGCGCGCAAGCTGGCGCTGCATGGCGCGGCCGGGCTGGTGTGGCGGCGCGGCGACCGGATCGGGATTACCGAGGCGGGAATGCCGCTGCTCGACGCGCTGCTGGCCGAACTGGTCAGCGACGCGCTCGTCAGCGCGTGAGCGCCACCGCGCCCGCCCGCGCCGCCTTGCTGGCGCAATGGCAGGCCCATCTGGCGCAGCAGCGCCGGCTGTCGCCGCACACCGTGCGCGCCTATGGCGCCACCGCCGCGCGCCTGCTTGACGCCACCGGGGCCGAGGACTGGCCAGCCATCGCCGCCATCGACGCGCGCGGTCTGCGCGGCCTGCTGGCGCAGCGGCGCGCGGAGGGGATCGGCAATGTCTCGGCGGCGCGCGAATTGTCGGCGCTGAAGGCGTTCCTGGCGTTCGCGCGCGCGCAGGCCGGCCTTGCCGATCCCGCCCCGCCCCGCCTGCGGGGGCCGCGTGTGCCGAAGGGCCTGCCGCGCCCGGTCTCGCCCGACGATGCCGGCAACCTGGCCGAGACGGTGCGCGACGGCGCGGGCGAGGCATGGATCGGCGCGCGCGACCGGGCGGTGCTGCTGCTGATGTATGGCGCCGGGCTGCGGATCGCGGAGGCGCTGTCGCTGACCGGCGCGGACCTGCCGCTGGGGCCGACCCTGCGCGTCACCGGCAAGGGCGCCAAGCAGCGGATCGTGCCGATCCTGCCGCTGGTGGCGGAGGCGGTGGCCGATTACGCGGCGCGCTGCCCTTGGCCGCTGGAGCGTGCGCAGCCGCTGTTCCGCGGCGCCAAGGGCGGCCCCCTGGCGCAGGGGATGGTGCAGAAGGCGGTCGCCCGGGCGCGCACGCTGCTGGGCCTGCCGCCGACCGCGACGCCCCACGCGCTGCGCCACAGCTTCGCCACCCATTTGCTGGGCGCCGGCGCGGACCTGCGCTCGCTGCAGGAGCTGCTCGGCCATGCGAGCCTGGGCTCCACGCAGATCTACACCCGGGTGGATGCGGCGACGCTGCTCCAAACCTATCGCGCCGCCCATCCGCGCGAGCGTGGCTAGAGGCCGCTCAGCGGCCGCCGTAGATCACCCGGCCGCCATGGCGATAGGCCTGCCGCTCGGCGGCGCGGCAGCTGGTCGGCGGGGGCTGGTGGCCCGGTGGGCGGTCATCATACCAGACCCGGCACGATCCCGGCGGCGGCAGATGCCCGGGCGGGACGCCATAGGCATTGCGACCGCCCCGGCGGTCGCGATCATCGTCAAGCCAGCGGCGATCGTCCGAATCGCGCCAGTCGCGGTCGCGGTAATCATAGTGGTCGTAACGATCGCGGTCGTGCCCGCGATCCTGCGCCCCGGCGACGGCGGGCAAGGCCACCGCTCCGAGCGCAAGTGCGGCGAGGGTGATTCT
>JACIYY010000298.1 GCA_014359685.1 Porphyrobacter sp.
GGTATATACGAAAGGGGCAGGAGACGACAAGACATGGCCGATCCGCTGATCCTGTCGCGCCGCCGGCTCATTACCGGCTCGGCCGCGCTCGCCGCCGCCACCGCGCTGCCGATGCCGGCCTGGGCGGGCGGCGGGGACAGCAGCACCGGTGCCGCCAAGGGCTTCGGCACGCTGGAGGGCGAGGACATCCGGCTGACCGTGGCGCGCAGCCATTTCGCGGCCGGCGGGCGGGCCGGCCATGCGATCACCATCAACGGCACGATTCCCGGCCCGCTGCTGCGCCTGCGCGAGGGCCGCACGACGCGCCTTTCCGTCACCAACACGCTCGACGAGGACACCTCGATCCACTGGCACGGCCTGCTGGTGCCGTTCCAGTTCGACGGGGTCCCGGGCGTCAGCTTCCCCGGCATCCGGCCCGGCGAGACCTTCACCTACGAAATCCCGGTGCGCCAGGCCGGCACCTATTGGTGGCACAGCCATTCGGGCCTGCAGGAGCAGATCGGCCATTACGGCCCGCTGATCATCGACCCGGCCGAGCCCGGGCAAAGCCGCCACGATCGCGAGATCGTGCTGCTGCTGAGCGAGTTCAGCGCGCTCCACCCCCACGAGATCATGCGCAAGCTCAAGGTCTCGGAAGGCTATTTCAACTACAACAAGCAGACCGCGACCTCGGGCGATATGCCGCTGGCCGAGCGGATCCGCTGGGGCGGCATGCGGATGAATCCGCGCGACATCTCCGACGTCACCGGCGCCACCTATGCCTTCCTCGTCAACGGCCATGCGCCTGCCGACGATCTCGAATTGCTGTTCCGCCCCGGCGAGCGGGTGCGGCTGCGCGTCATCAACGGCAGCGCGATGACCTTCTTCAATCTGCGCATTCCGGGCGTGCCGCTGACGGTGATCCAGGCCGACGGGCAGGATGTGCGCGACGTCACGGTCGACGAATTGCAGATCGGCGTGGCGGAGACCTACGACCTCATCGTCACCCCCGGTGCCGGGGCGCATACGATCGTGGCCGAGGCGATCGACCGCTCTGGCATGGGCGTGGCGACGCTGACCTCCACCCCCGGGCTGCGCGCGCCGGTGCCGCCGCTGCGCGAGCCGGTCACGCTGACCATGGCCGACATGGGCATGGGCGCGATGGACCACGATGCCCACGGCAGCGGCGGCGATGCCGGCGGCATGGATCATTCGATGCGCGACATGTCCAGGCTGCCCCCGACCGCGAGCGGCGTCGGCGTCGACATGGTCGCGCCGATGCCGGTCGACCGGACCGACTTTCCGGGGCTCGGGCTCGACAAGGTGTCGCACCGGGTGCTGCGCTATACCGACCTCGTGGCGATCCGGCCCAATCCGGTGCGGCCACCCGAACGGCACCTCGAAATCCACCTGACCGGCAATATGGAACGGTTCATGTGGTCGTTCGACGGGCGCAAGTTCTCGGCCGTCACCGACGATCCGATCCGCTTCGGCTATGACGAACGCGTGCGGGTGACGCTGGTCAACGACACGATGATGGCCCACCCGATCCACCTGCACGGCCATTTCTTCGAACTGGTCAACGGCGCGGACGAGGCGCACCAGCCGCTCAAGCACACGCTGATCGTCCAGCCGGGCAGCAAGGCGACCTTCGACCTGACCGCCAACGAGCCGGGCGACTGGGCCTTCCACTGCCACCTGCTCTACCACATGCATGCCGGGATGATGCAGGTGGTCACCGTGCGCCCGTTCCCGGCAGGCCACGCCTGATGCGCCGGCTGCTCCTCGCCACCGCCGCGCTGGCCGCGACGCCCGCCGCCGCGCAGGACCATGCGGCCCATGCGCAGCACCAGCCCCCCGCCGCGCCGCAGCAGGAGCCCGCGCCCCCGCCCGCCAGCCACGGCGCCACGGGCCAGGACGCGACGCAGCCCATGGATCACGCCGCGATGGGTCATTCGGCCGCCGGTCCCGGAGCTCAGGCAGCCGATGCGCCCGCCAGCGGGCCGCCGCCGCGCGCCTTCGAAGGGCCGGAGCACGCCGCCGACACGATCTATGGCGCCGCCGCCATGGCGCCGGCACGCGAGCAGGTGGCGCGCGAGAATGGCGGGTTCACCACCGGCACGATCATGTTCGACCGGCTGGAGGCGCGGGTGGCCGGGGGCGAGGATCGCTATCTGTGGGACGCCCAGGGCTGGTATGGCGGCGATTACGACCGGCTGTGGCTCAAGAGCGAAGGCGAGGGGGCATTCGATGGCGAGGTCGAGAGTGCCGAGATGCAGGCGCTGTGGAGCCACGCGATCGGCCCGTTCTTCGACCTTCAGGGCGGCCTGCGCTACGATCTGGAGCCCGACAGCCGCGCCCATGCGGTGCTTGGGCTGCAGGGCCTCGCGCCCTATATGTTCGAGGTCGATGCCGCCGCCTTTCTCTCCGACGAGGGCGATCTCACCGCCCGGATGGAGGCCGAATACGACCAGCGGATCACCCAGCGCCTGATCCTGCAGCCGCGCGTCGAGGTTGCGCTGGCGGCGCAGGACATTCCCGATCGCGGCATCGGGGCCGGAATCAGCTCGGTCGAGACCGGCTTGCGGCTGCGCTACGAATTCGCCCGCGAATTTGCTCCTTATGTCGGGGTGGGATACGAGGCGAGGCTTGGCGAGACGGCCGATCGCGCCCGCGCCGCAGGGGAAGACCCCGACCGGTTCTCGCTGCTGCTCGGCCTCAGGGCGTGGTTCTGACAGGTCCACGAGCATCGCCGTGGGCCGGCCGAGCCGCCGGGTCCGTGCCAGTTACCCTTGCGCTTATCGGGACAGCCAGATGATGCACGACCACTCGCATGACAGACAGCCCCCGGCATCGCCCACCGGTGGCGTGGCGATCGACCCGGTCTGCGGGATGAGCGTCGCGATCGACGGTGCGGAGCACGTGGCCGACCATGCCGGCGTGCGGCACTATTTCTGTTCCGGACATTGCAAGACGAAGTTCCTCGCCGATCCGCAAATGTATCTGTCGGGCGCGCATCTGGATGCGGTGGAGGAGGTGCCCGAGGGCACGATCTACACCTGTCCGATGCATCCGGAGATCCGCCAGCAGGGCCCGGGAAGCTGCCCGATCTGCGGCATGGCGCTGGAGCCGGAGACCGTCTCGCTCGACGCCGGCCCCGATCCCGAGCTGATCGACATGCGCCGCCGCTTCTGGTGGAGCGCGCTGCTGACCGTGCCGCTGTTCCTCTATGCGATGAGCGACATGGTCGCGCTCGACCTCGACCGGATCATCGCCCCGGCCTGGGCGCAATGGGTCCAGTTCGCGCTGGCGACGCCGGTGGTGCTGTGGGGCGGCTGGCCGTTGCTGGTACGCGCCTGGCAGTCGCTGCGGACGCGCAACCTCAACATGTTCACGCTGATCGGGTTGGGCGTGGCGATTGCCTATCTGTTCAGCATCGTCGCCACCGCCGCGCCCGGCCTGTTCCCGCCCGCCTTCCGCGACCATTCGGGGCGCGTGGGCGTCTATTTCGAGGCGGCGGCGGTCATCACCACGCTGGTGCTGCTCGGCCAGGTGCTCGAACTGAAGGCGCGCGGATCGACCTCCAGCGCCTTGCGCGCCTTGCTCGAACTCGCGCCGCCCAGCGCGCTCAAGATTGTCGCGCCCGGTGACGAACGCGAGGTCTCG
The DNA here is from genome assembly GCA_014359685.1 of Porphyrobacter sp. Taxonomy (GTDB): domain Bacteria; phylum Pseudomonadota; class Alphaproteobacteria; order Sphingomonadales; family Sphingomonadaceae; genus Croceibacterium. The sequence continues at coordinate 3,646 of JACIYY010000298.1, forward strand.
CTCGACCAGCTGTCCGAGGGCGACCGGCTGCGCGTGCGGCCGGGCGACAAGGTTCCGGTCGACGGGGTGATCGAGGAGGGATCGAGCAATATCGACGAATCGATGATCAGCGGTGAACCGCTGCCGGTCGCCAAGCGCGCCGGCGACACGGTGATCGGCGGCACGGTCAACCAGACCGGCGGCTTCGTGATGCGGGCAACCGGCGTCGGCAAGGACACGATGCTGGCCAAGATCGTGCAGATGGTCGCGGAGGCGCAGCGCAGCCGCGCGCCGATCCAGCGGCTGGCGGACGTGGTGGCGGGCTGGTTCGTGCCCGCCGTGGTGGTGATCGCGATCCTCACCTTTGCCGCGTGGGCGATCTGGGGTCCGCCGCCGGCGCTCGCCTATGCGCTGGTCAATGCCATCGCGGTGCTGATCATCGCCTGCCCCTGCGCGCTCGGCCTCGCCACGCCGATGTCGATCATGACCGGCACCGGCAAGGGCGCCCAGCACGGCATCCTGATCCGCAACGCCGAAGCGCTGGAGACGCTGGAGAAGATCGACACGCTGGTGGTCGACAAGACCGGCACGCTGACGCTGGGCAAGCCCGATCTGGTGGGGGTGACGCCGCACGCGGGCTTTGCGCAGGACACGCTGCTGTCGCTCGCGGCAGCGGTGGAGCGCGGCAGCGAGCATCCGCTGGGCGCCGCCATCGTCGCCGCTGCCGAGGCGCGCGCCGTGCCCCATGAGGACGCGGCGGAGTTCTCGTCCACCACCGGCGAGGGGATCGAGGCCGAGGTCGCCGGCCGGCGCGTCGCCATCGGCAACGAGAAGATGATGCGCCGCGCCGGGATCGCCGACGAGGCATGGCTCGCATCGGCCGAGGAGGGGCGCGCCAAGGGCCACACGGTGATGTTCGTCGCGGTCGATGGCGCGCCCGCCGGGCTGCTCGCGGTGGCCGACCCGATCAAGGAGACGACCCCCCGCGCCATCCGCGCGATCCATGATCGCGGCATCCGCATCGTGATGCTGACCGGCGACAGCCGCGCCACGGCCGAGGCGGTCGCGCGCCAGCTCGGCATCGACGAGGTGGAGGCGAACGTCTCGCCGGCCGACAAGCACCGCAAGGTCGAAGCGCTGAAAGCCGAAGGGCGCCGCGTGGCGATGGCGGGCGACGGCATCAACGACGCCCCGGCGCTCGCCGCCGCCGATGTCGGCATCGCGATGGGCACCGGCACCGACGTAGCGATGGAAAGCGCCGGCGTCACGTTGGTGCGCGGCGACCTGCTGGGCGTGGCGCAGGCGATCCGGCTGTCGCGCGCGACGATGCGCAACATCCGCCAGAACCTGGTGTTCGCCTTCGGCTACAACACGCTGGGCATTCCCATCGCCGCCGGTGTGCTGTTCCCGTTCTTCGGCCTGCTGCTGAGCCCGATGATCGCCGCAGCGGCGATGAGCCTCAGCTCGGTCTCGGTGATCGCCAACGCGCTCCGGCTGCGCGGGTTGCGGCTGTAGGCTTTGAGCCGCACTCCGGCGCGGATCAGCGTCCGGTCCTGACTGCCGAATCCCGCTGGATCGGCTCGGCCGCGACGCGGCGCGGCGGCTGGCGGCGGCGCAGCAGGTCCCAGCAGAACAGGCCGGCGGCGGTCCAGATGGTCACGAAGGCGAGCAGCTGCACCGGGCGCAGCACCTCGTCGAACACGGTCAGGCCGAGGATGAAGATGATCGTCGGGGAAAGGAATTGCAGGAACCCCATCGCGGTATAGGGCATCCGCCGCGCGGCCGCAGAGAACAGGATCAGCGGCAGCGCGGTGATCGGCCCGGCCATCGCGATCGCCCAGCTTTCCACCGCGTCGCGCCCCAGCGCGATCCCGGTGGGGCCGGCCGCCTGCCAGGCGATGACCGCGATGGCGACGGGAGCCAGCAGCAGCGTTTCCACCGCCAGCCCGGTCAGCGGCCCGGCCGCCACCACCTTGCGCAGCAGGCCGTAGACGGCGAAGCTGACCCCCAGCGAGAGGCTGACCGCCAGCCCCTCCGACGCGCCCAGTGCCAGCGATCCCACGCCCAGCGCGGCCAGCGCGCTCGCCGCCCATTGCAGCGGGGTCAGCCGCTCCCCCAGCACCACAAAGCCCAGCAGCAGCATCACCAGCGGCAGGATGTAGAAGCCCAGGCTGGCGGCATAGACCTGGCCGGTCTGCACCGCCCAGACATAGATCGTCCAGTTGACCCCGATGGTCGCCGCGCAGCCGATCAGCGCCAGCATCGCCCGCCGGTCCGACGCGACGCGCGCCAGTTCCCCCAGCGTGCCGCGCGCGGCCATCACGGCCAGGCACACCGGCACCGTGAAGAGAACCCGCCAGGCGACATATTCGGCGGGCGGCACCGCCGCCACCAGCAGCAAATAGAGCGGCATCGCGCCCCATATCAGATGCGCGGCAATCGCCATCCGCACCCCGTTCACTACCCTGTGCCGGTCGGTCTCCGGTTGCGATTGAGCGGCTGCCACCAGCGGCGCCTATCCGCGCTGCCGGGCGCGGGCCAGAAAAAAATGCCGGGCTGACAGGTTGGTTGGCGAATGTTCAGAAAAGGCGTTCTAAAGATGAACCATCGAACGAACGATGTTGATGGAGATCGGACATGCCTACCCTGCTCAAGAATGCCGTCATCGCCGCCGCCGCTTCGGGCATGGCGCTCTGGGCGCTTCCCGCCGCAGCGGTCGAGATGCGCGTGGCGCCGGTCGCCGCCGCGCCGATTGCGGGCGAGGGGATGGAGAGCCATTATCGCGACGACGACCGCCGCTGGGATCGGCGCGACCGCCGCTACGATCGCTACGACAATCGCTACGGCCGCTATGACCAGCCGAGGGGCCGGTCATGGCGCGGGCGCGACGGGCGCGGCTATTGCAAGAAGAACGACGGCACCACCGGCCTGATCGTCGGGGGCGCGGTCGGCGCGCTGCTGGGCCGCGAGGTCGATGGCGGGCGCGACCGCACGCTCGGCACGGTGCTGGGCGCGGCCGGCGGCGCGCTGCTGGGCAAGGAACTGACCGACGGCTATAGCTGCCGCTGATTGCGTCAGCCTGCGGTGAAGCCGATGCCGACGCTGGCGCGGGGTTGCTGGACCTCGGTGCTGGCGACCGGATAGGCGCAGTAATCGGCGGCATAGAAGGCGGCCGGGCGGTGGTTGCCCGACAGGCCCACCCCGCCGAACGGCGCGGCCGAGGAGGCGCCGTTGGTCGGCCGGTTCCAGTTGACGATGCCGGCGCGGATATTGGCCCAGAAGCGGCTGTAATCCTGCGGGCTGCCGCCGATCAGCGCCGCTGACAGGCCGAAGCGGGTGGCATTCGCCTCCGCGATGGCCTGGTCGAAATCCTCCACCCGGATGATCTGCAGCAGCGGGCCGAACAGCTCCACATCGGGCCGCTGCGCGACCTCGGTGGTGTCGATCAGCGCGGGGGAAAGGAAAGGCAGGTCGCCGCGCGGGCGGCCGAGCGGGAGGATCGCCTGCCCGCCCTTGGCCAGCAGATCGACGAAGCCTTCGGTCAGTGCGTCGGCCGCGTCGCTGTCGATCACCGGACCCATGAAGGGCGGCGGATCGTCGAACGGGGCGCCGACGATGATCCGCTCGGCCAGCCGGCGCACCGCCGCGACCGCCTCTTCATAGAGCGAGGCCTTGACGATCAGCCGCCGCGCCGCAGTGCAGCGCTGGCCGGCGCTGGTGAAGGCCGACTGGACGATCAGCACCGCCGCATCCTCGATCAGCGGCGTGTCCCACAGCACGATCGGGTTGTTGCCGCCCATCTCCAGCGCGACGATCTTGCCCGGATCCTCCGCCAGCGCGCGGTTGATGGCGAGCCCTGCGCGCGAGGAGCCGGTGAACAGCACCCCGTCGATGCCGGGATGGGCAACCAGCGCGCGCCCCTCCTCCGGCCCGCCGACCAGCAGCTGCACCAGATCGGCCGGGATGCCGGCGCGGTGGAAGCAGCCGACCAGCGCCTCGCCGGTGGCCGGGGTCTTTTCGCTGGGCTTCAGGATCACCGCATTGCCGGCGATCAGCGCGGGCACGATGTGGCCGTTGGGCAGGTGCGCGGGGAAATTGTAGGGGCCGAGCACCGCCATCACCCCATGCGGCTTGTGGCGCACGGCGGCCGTGCCCTGGAACGCGCTGTCGAGCCGGCGCTGGCCGGTCCGCTCGGCATAGGCGGTGATCGAGATCTCGACCTTGGCGATCACCGATTCGACCTCTGTGCGCGCTTCCCACAGCGGCTTGCCGGTCTCCCGCGCGATCAGCGTGGCGAGCGCGTCCTGCTCGCGCCGCACCTGGGTGGCGAAGCGGCGCACCAGCTCGATCCGGTTGGCGAGCGGGCGGGCGGCCCACAGCGGCCAGGCGGCCCGGGCGCGGGCGACCGTCTGGTCCACATCGCCGATGGGCGCGCGCCACAGCTCGGCGCCGGTCGCAGGGTCGTGGGAGACGATCTCGGATGGGGGCACGGCGGGTCTCTCGGGGATGGCGTTGGGCGCGTCTGGCGGGGCGGGCTGCGGCGTCAAACCGGGGCCGCCGTTGGGCGCGATGGGGGATGGCCGGCGGGCGGCGGAGGCTCGCCCAGCGCCTCCCCCA
>JACIYY010000299.1 GCA_014359685.1 Porphyrobacter sp.
CGCGAACTGCGCTGCATGAGGCGGAACGTTCAAACGAGCAACGCTCGTTGGCGACAGCAGTAGCAGCCACAAGCTTGGTCTGGCGCAGTGAAATGAGTCAGACCGTGGATAACGCCACCGACTGCATCAAGCTTGTGCTCGATAAGAGTCTGATTCGAAACCATCCTGCGTGATGTCATGATCTTGCGACCCGTCTGGCGAACAGCTGGACGGAGGCGATGAACAGCCACGCGGTTGCCGAGGCGATGGTCTGCTCGAAGTCCTTGGCGAGGCGGCGGTTGCGATTGAGCCATGCCAATGTTCGCTCCACGACCCAGCGGCGCGGATGAACGACGAAGCCTTTTGGGGGATCGGATCGTTTGATGATCGCGAGGGTCCATTTGCCGATCGGGCGCAGTGCATCCCTGAGCTTGTCGCCAGCATAACCGCCATCGGCGAAAAGGTGGCGCAGCCAAGGGAAGCGCTGGACGGTTTCGGCGAGCAGCAAGGGGGCGCCGTCCCGGTCCTGGATGCAAGCGGTATGGACGAGCGCATGGACCAGATTGCCTTCGGTATCCGTGAGGATGTGGCGCTTGCGGCCCTTGATCTTCTTGCCCGCATCATAGCCCCGCGGTCCGCCGGATTCCGTTGTTTCGACGCTCTGGCTGTCGATCACTCCAGCACTGGGCGAAGCCTCGCGGCCATGCGCCTCGCGTAAGGCCAATAGCAGCGCGTGATTGACAGTCTGCCACAGGCCGTTGTCTCGCCACAGGTCGAACCAGCGCCGCACCGTCGAGGCCGGCGGAAAGCACGGCGGCAGCATCCGCCAGGGCAGGCCACAACGAAGCAGGTAGAGGATCGCCTCGAGGATCCGCCGCATCGGCCACTTGCGCGGACGCCCGACCAACGAGGGCGGCGGGAAGAACGGCTCCAGAACCGCCCATTCGGCATCGGTCAAATCGGTTGGCAAAGCCACCCCTGTTCGCGCATGAAGGGCGCGAGTGGTATCGGTCCACATCCTTGATCTTCCGGAAGTTTGTTACAAAACCCCTGAATCAACGACAGGCCAAGCCGTCAACCTAACCTGCTGATACCACTCACCTTGATTTCGGCGCAGACACTAAGATACGAATATTCTACATTAGACTTGGAAGAATCCGAACAAGAATGGTGGCCCTGACCGGCGCTTTGCCAATAAATACAGATTCCATTCTGCCGCTATGAAAGCGTTCATATGACGAGTTCCAACGGCTTGAATGAGCCACTACAGGTTTCGCGCAGTGGTGTGGCCCGGCCATTTGCGCGGGCACTCCGGCTTTTGGCTCAGGTGAACGGGGCTTCGTTCGCGGCATCTCCGTTGCCCAGCCTAAACGCGCCGCAGTAGAACCTTCTGGTCTACCGTCGCTCACGCCACCAGCCGCAGGCTGGCGCGCGCGGGCTGGGGCTTCAGCACCATGTTCGACAGCCCCGCAACGCCGGCGAGCCGCTCGACCACGTCGGCGTCGAGCACGAAGTCGCGGCCGAGCCGGACGACAGGATCATCCACCCCCGGAACCTCTCGCCCGATCCTGAGCCGCGCGAGCACCTCCCCCCGGCCCGGCTCGCCCTCGACCAGCTCGGCGCGCAGGGCATCCAGCGCGGCGATGTTCTCCACCTCCAGCGTCAGCATCATCCGCGCCGCGCCGCTGACCTCCGCCAGCGGGCGGGCGCCGCGCACGGTCACGCGCGGCGGCTCGTCGGGGCCGGGCGCGTCGAGCTCGACATTGAGCAGCACGCAGGTGCCCTCGGCCGCCCAGCGCTGGAAGGAATCGACCAGCGCTTCCTCGAAACAGGCGGCGGAGAACTGGCCGGTGGCATCGGAGAAATCGGCGCGAACGAAGGGCGCACCCTTGCGCGTGCGACCCTTGCTGACCCCTTCCACCAGCGCCGCCATCACCGCCACGCGCCGGCCGGACGCAACCCCTTCACTCAGCAAGGAGGCGTAGGAGCGCGCGCCGTTGGCGCTGGCGATGGCGCGATATTGCTGGGTCGGGTGGGCGGCGAAATAGAAGCCGAAATTGTCGCGCTCCGCCGCCATCTGCTCGGCCCGGGTCCATGCCGGCGCCGCCACCAGCCGCAGCGCCGGTTCGGAATGGTCTTCGCCGCCGAACAGCGCCGCCTGCCCGCTCGACCGATCGCGCGTGGCGGCATCGGCGACGGCCAGCAGCATGTCGGCATTGGCGATCACCCTGGCCCGGTTCGGCTCCAGCGAATCGAACGCGCCGGCGCCCGCCAGCGCCTCCAGCTGGCGGCGGTTCATCGCGCCCGGCGGCATCCGCTGGAAGCAATCCTCAAGGCTTTCGAACCGCCCATGCGCATCGCGCTCGGCGACGATCTGCGCCATCGCCGCCTCGCCCACGTTGCGCAGGCCGGCCAGCGCGTAGCGCACCGCGTGGCCATCGCCCGTCGGCTCGACCGTGAACTCGGCTTCGGAGGCATTGATGTCCGGCCCCAGCAGCACCCGCCCGCCGCGCCGCAGATCGTCCACGAACACCGCCAGCTTTTCCGACTGGTGCATCTCGAAGCACATCGAGGCGGCGTAGAACTCCTCCGGATAATGCGTCTTCAACCATGCGGTCTGATAGCTGAGCAGCGCGTAGGTGGCGGCGTGCGACTTGTTGAAGCCGTATCCGGCGAACTTGTCGATCAGGTCGAACAGCTCGTTGGCCTTGCGCGCCTCGATTGCGCTGTTGGCGGCGCAGCCCTCGACGAAGCGGGCGCGCTGGGCATCCATCTCCTTCTGGATCTTCTTGCCCATCGCCCGGCGCAGCAGGTCGGCATCGCCGAGCGAATAGCCGGCGAGCAGCTGCGCCGCCTGCATCACCTGTTCCTGATAGACGAAGATGCCGTAGGTTTCGGCGAGGATGCCCGCCAGCTTGGGGTGCGGATAGTCGATCTCCGCCTCGCCGTTTTTGCGCCGCCCGAACAGCGGGATGTTGTCCATCGGGCCGGGCCGGTAGAGCGAGACGAGGGCGATGATGTCCTCGAACCGGGTCGGCTTGACCGCCGCCAGCGTGCGCCGCATCCCTTCCGATTCCAGCTGGAACACGCCCACCGTGTCCCCCCGCTTGAGAAGCGCGAACACCGCCTCGTCGTCCCACGGCAGGGTGTCGAGATCGACCGTCACGCCGCGCCGGGCCAGCAGGTCGACCGCCTTGCGCAGCACCGACAGGGTCTTGAGGCCGAGGAAGTCGAACTTGATCAGGCCGGTATCCTCGACATATTTCATGTCGAACTGGGTGACCGGCATGTCCGAACGCGGATCGCGGTAAAGCGGCACCAGCTGCGCCAGCGGACGGTCACCGATCACCACGCCGGCGGCATGGGTGCTGGCATTGCGCGGGAAGCCTTCGATCTGCATCGCCAGCGTGACGAGGCGCTTTACCTCCGGATCGGTGTCGTATTCGCGCTTGAATTCGGCCACCCCGTTCAGCGCGCGCATGATCGTCCACGGATCGGTCGGATGGTTGGGCACCATCTTGCAGATGCGGTCGACATGGCCGTAGCTCATCTGCAGGATGCGCCCGCAATCGCGCAGCGCGGCGCGGGCCTTCAGCTTGCCGAAGGTGATGATCTGGGCGACGTGGTCGGCGCCGTATTTGCCCTGGACGTAGCGGATCACCTCCCCGCGGCGGGTTTCGCAGAAGTCGATGTCGAAGTCGGGCATCGACACACGCTCGGGGTTCAGGAACCGCTCGAACAGCAGACCCAGCCGGATCGGGTCGAGGTCGGTGATCGTCAGCGCCCAGGCGACCAGCGACCCTGCGCCGGAGCCGCGCCCCGGACCCACCGGGATGCCCTGTCCCTTGGCCCATTTGATGAAATCGGCGACGATCAGGAAATAGCCGGGAAAGCCCATGCCCGCGATCACGTCGATCTCGAAATCGAGGCGCTCGGCATAGACCAGCGCCTCGTCGTCGATGCCGTTCCCCAGCAGGGCCGCGAACGCCGCGCGCCGCTCCGCGCCGTCCAGTGAGAGCGCTTCGGCCAGCCCGGCTGGGTCGGCATCGGGGTAGTAGGTGGCCAGCCGCGCCGCCAGCCCCGCGCGGGCGTCGCGCGCCAGCATCCGCGCCTCGCCTTGCGGATCGCCGGCCAGATCGCCGGCCAGGCTGGGCAGGATCGGCTTGCGGCGCGGCGGAGCGAAGGCGCAGCGCTGCGCCACCACCAGCGTGTTGGCCGTCGCCTCTGGCAGGTCGGCGAACAGCCGCGCCATCGCGGGGGCATCCTTGACCCACGCCTGCGGGGCCGAGCGCACCCGGTCGGCGCTGTCGATCTGGCTCGACTGGGCGATGCACAGCAGCGCATCGTGGGCGGCGTGCATCGAAGGGTCGGCGAAATGCGCGGGGTTGGTGGCGACCAGCGGCAGGTCGCAGCGATAGGCAAGGTCGATCAGCCCCTCTTCCGCCGCCGCCTCCACCGGATCGTCGCGCCGCGCGATCTCGACATAGAGCCGGCCGGGGAACAGCGCCGCAAGACGGTGCAGCAGCGCCTCTGCCCCGGCCGCGCGCCCGTCGGCGAGCAGCCGCGTGACCGCACCGTCGGCCGCGCCGGTCAGCGCGATCAGCCCGGCGGTGCGCCCCTCCAGATCGGCAAACGCGACATGTGGCTCACGCTCCAGCGGGCGGTCGAGATGGGCGCGGCTGACGAGGTGGCAGAGATTGGTCCACCCCTCCTCGTCCTGCACCAGCAGCGGCAGGTGGTCGACCGCGCCCTCGCCATTCGGCCCGTCATCCTCGCGCGCCACCCCCAGCAGCGCACCGATGATCGGCTGCACTCCGGCCGCCTTGCACGCGGCGGCGAAGGCGGCGCTGCCATACAGGCCGTTGCGGTCGCAGATCGCGGCGGCGGGGAAGCCGTGGCGCCGCGCCAGCGCGGCAATGTCCTTGGGGTCGATCGCCCCTTCCAGCATCGAATAGCTGGACAGGATCCGCAACGGCACGAACGGGGCATGGGGCATCGCCCCGGACTAGGTCCGGCAGGCGCGTGAGGGAAGAGGCGCCGGCCCGTTTTCAACACAGCCGACGCTAGCCGGGAAAGTCGCTCCGCCCGGCCAGCGCCATGATCTCCGCTGCTTCCAGCCTGCGATCGCCGGCCTTCTGGATGACGTAGCGGACGCGCTCATCATCGGGCATGGCGGCCACCATCGCCACCATCTGCGCCAAGGTGCCGCGATGCAGCGCCTTCAGCCCATCGAACAGGCCCTGCCCGTCATCGGCCAGGTGAATCGAGGCGTGGTCGTCCCAATCGATGCGGTCCGAATGCGGCATCGCGGCGCGGATGGTGCTGGGGTGATCGGTCATCGAACTCTCCTGTTGCCAAGCGAACGGTCGGGGCGGCGCGAGGTTTCTGGCCAAGCCGCGCGTGCATCGCCCGGTGCGTGCGGCGGGGACTGCTGGGTGCCGATCAGGTGTCCGGTCGCGGCGGCCTCGATGCCGGAGGCCGGTCTGCCGGCCCGTGTTGCCCCATGACCCGACTGTCGCGGAGCCGGCCGATCGCCTATGCCGACCCCGGCGCAGCAAGGAGGCAGCGATGTATATTGCCATGAACCGGTTCAGGATCGTGAGGGGCGAGGAGCAGGCGTTCGAGGAGGTCTGGCGCAGCCGCGAGACCCACCTGGCCGAGGTGGCGGGCTTCCGCGATTTCAAGCTGCTGCGCGGGCCGGAGCGCGAGGACCATACGCTGTATGCCTCGCATACCGAGTGGGACAGCGAGGCGGCGTTCCTCGACTGGACCCGGTCGGAGGCGTTCCGGCTGGCGCACCGCAATGCCGGCGACAACCGCCCGCTCTATCTGGGCCACCCGGAGTTCGAAGGCTTTGCGGTGGTGCTCGCCTCCACCGATTGACCGGGGTGCCACAGCGGAACGCTGTCACCGAACCGTCACAGCGCTGCCTTCAGCGTTAAACACATCGCGCCGAGGGCTCCCCCCGCACAACAGGGGGGTTACACAGATGCGGAATTGGGTTGGAACGAGCATGCTGGCGATCGGCGGCAGCGCCATCGCGCTGGCGAGCGCGGCGGCGGCGCAGGACAGGGCTGCGGAGGGGCTCGATGGCGAGCTGCCAATGGACAGCATCGTCGTGACCGGCGTGCCCGCGACCTACACCAACAATGCGGTGACCGAGCCGATGGCGCTCCAGCAGACGCCGATCACCAGCCCGCTGGCGCAGATCGACAACCTGCCCGGCGTCAACGTGCAGGAAGGCGATACGTTCGGCTTCGACGACTGGTCCACCAGCGTTTCGATCCGCGGCTTCCAGACCAATCTGGGCACCCAGGAAATCGGCATGACCATTGACGGGCTGCCCAATGGCGGCTCCAACTATGGCGGCGGGGCCAAGGCCAACCGCTACATCGATACGATGAATATCGGCGGGGTGGCGGTCAGCCAGGGCACCGCCGACATCGGATCGCTGTCGAACGAGGCGCTGGGCGGCACGATCAATTTCATGACCAGCGACCCGCTGCGCGAGCGGCGGATCCGCTTTTCCGCCAGCGCCGGCGAGTTCGACGCGCTGCGCTTCTACACCCGTTACGACACCGGCGACCTTGGCGGGGTCCGGGCGTGGATCTCGGCCTCTCACCAGGAGGCGACCGACCATGTCACCGAGACCGCGCAGAACCAGCGCGACCATCTGGCCGCCAAGTTCGTGACCGACGGGCCGGTGCGGCTGACCGGCTATGCCAGCTACGACGACACGCACGAAGACAATTACGACCAAGTCTACAGCGCCGAGCAGTTCGCGCAGAACCCCGACAGCGACGGGCTGACCGGTGAGTGGGTGGGCATTCCCTATATCGATCAGGTCTATCGCCGCGCCTGGTCGACGCTGCGAGAGAACGTGTTCACCTATCTGAAGGCCGAAGCCGATCTGGGATCGCTGGCGCTGAACGGGGCCGGCTATTACCACCACAATCATGGCCGCGGCGACTGGGTGCCGCCCTATATCGTCGATGTGACCGACGATGGCGCCGGCAACCCCGAAAGCGAGCTGGTCGGCAACGGGACGGTCGATGGCGGCGCGCCGCGCGGGCAGATCTATTATGTCGATGGCAGCGGCCGGGCGCTGGCGCCCTTCGCCGGCTGCACAGCCTCGCTGACCTTCCCCTATGGCGGCACCAGCTTCGGCGGCTATGACCCGGCCTGCTATCCGGCGGGCGCGGTGCCCGTGCAATCCTATCGCCACACCCATTACGACCGCGACCGCTATGGCGTCACCGCCGATGGCGCTTGGACCGCCGACCTCAGCGCCACCGTTACCAACACGCTGCGCGCGGGCCTGTGGTACGAAGATGGCGAGCGGAGCGAATGGCGCAACTGGCACCAGCTGGTCGATGCCCGCGTCGGACCCGATTTCGAGAACACGCCCTACTGGACCCAGTACAGCCGCGAATTTCCGCAGAGCACCTTCAAATGGTGGGTGGAAGACCAGGTCGCGTTCGGCCCGCTGACCGTGACCGGCGGGATCAAGCAGTTCCAGAACGATATCGAGCGCAACGACGTGTTCGGCCAGTCCGCCTCCACATCGCTCGACACCAAGTCCGACGTGCTGCTGTCGGGCGGCGTGCGGTTCGATCTGACGCGCGACCTGCAGCTGTTCGGCGGCTATGCCGAGAACTACCGCGCGCTGACCGACGCGGTGCTGGAAAACCCGGCCGCCGACTTCTCCGAGCTGGAGCCCGAAACTTCCGAGAACTGGGAGGGCGGCGTGCGGTTCAACAACGGGCTGGTGCAGGCCTCCGCCACCTATTTCAACACCGTGTTCGACAACCGGGTGGTGTTCATCGGCCCCGGCACCGCGGCCGGGCAGGATTACCTGGGCGGCGAGAACGGCACCTATTTCAATGTCGGCGGCATCGATTCCGAAGGGGTCGAGCTGCTGCTCGCCGCCCGGCTGACGGACACGGTGTCGGTCTATGGCTCCTACACCCATATCGATGCGACCTATCGCGGCAGCGGCGACACCAGCGGGGACGAAGCGCTGAACCTGACCCCCGGCAACCGCGTCGCCGGGATCCCCAAGAACATGCTGGTCGCATCGGCCGATTACGACGACGATCGGCTGCGCGCCGGCCTGTCGGCCAAGATGACCGGCGAGCGCTGGGTCGATGCTGCCAACACCTTCCTGGCCGACGATTACGTCACGCTCGACGCCTATGTCGGCGTGCGCGGGGAGGCCATCGGCGAGCTGCTGCGGGGGATCGACCTCAGCCTGGTGGTCAATAACCTGCTCGACGAGGACCATATCGCCGGCATCAGCGGCAATGCGGCATGGATCGGCGCACCGCGCACGGTGGTCGCCACCGCGACGCTCGATTTCTGATCGGCGGGCGCGGACATGAAGGAAGGCGACGCGATGATCACATTCCGGCCACGGGGGATGCCGGTCAGCCGGCGCGGCGCGATCGCCGGCCTTGCCGGGGGCGCCGCGCTGGCGGCGCTGCCCGGCCGGGCGCGGGCGGCGGCGGAGCAGGCGGACCCGGTGTTCCGCCACGGCGTCGCCAGCGGCGATCCCGACGCCACCGGGGTGGTGCTGTGGACGCGCGTCACCCTTGAGGAGCCGGGCGAGCGGCGGGGCGAGATCGAGCTGGTCTGCGAGCTGGCGCACGATTCCGATTTCGCGCGCGTGTTCCGCCGCATCCCGACCACCACTGGGCCGGAGCAGGATTACACCGCAAAGCTGCTGGCCGAGGGGCTGGAGCCGGGCGCCACCCTCTATTACCGTTTCCGCGTTGGCGAGGCGGTATCCCCGGTGGGCCGCGCCCGCACGCTGCCGCAGGGGCCGCTCGACCGGCTCGGCATCGCGCTCGCCTCGTGCTCCAACTACGCGTTCGGCTTCTTCAACGCCTATGACGCGATCGCCGCCGATGCGGGGGTCGATTTCGTGCTCCACACCGGCGATTACATCTACGAATACGGCCATGACGGCTGGGGCGACGATGTCGCGGCCACGATCGGGCGGCGCCACGATCCGGCGCACGAGATCGTCACGCTGGCCGATTACCGGCGGCGCCACGCCCAATACAAGACCGATGCCGGCAGCCGGGCGATGCACGCCGCGCACACGCTGCTGGCCTGCTGGGACGATCACGAAAGCGCCAACAATCCGTGGACCGGCGGCGCGCAGAACCACCAGCCGGACACCGAAGGTGATTGGGCGACGCGCCGCGCCGCCTCGATCCGCGCCTATTACGAGTGGATGCCGCTGCGCGAGCCGCAGCCGGGGCGCAGCCGCGCGCAATTGTGGCGCGGCTACAGCTTCGGCGACCTCGCGACGCTGTTCACGCTGGAGACGCGCCACACCGCGCGGGCCGAGCAGATCGACTACCTCGCCTGGGCGCCGCGCCTGACCGACGCCGCCGCGGTCGCGCGCTTCCGCGAGGAGGTGCTGGGGGCACCGGGCCGGGCGATGGTCTCGCCCGAGCTGGAGGCGGACCTGGCCGCCGCTTTGAGCGAATCGAAGCGGCTGGCGCAGCCGTGGCGGCTGATCGGCAATGCCATTCCCATCGCCCGCGTCGACGTGCCCGACGTGGTGGGCCTGGGCCTGATGCCCGATCCCTTCGCCGCCGCGACGGCGGGCGATCCGCCCTTCACCGGCGACACGCTGCAGGCCGCGCAGGCGCTGGCGTGGAAGGGCCGCTGGGGCCTGCCGTTCTATCCCGACACCTGGGACGGCTATCCGTGGGCGCGCGAGCGGCTCTACGACCTGTCGCGCAGCGCGGGCGCCGCAGACCTGATCTTCCTGACCGGTGACAGCCACAGCTTCTGGGCCAACAGCCTGAAGGACGCAGCCGGACGTCCGGCGGGGCTTGAGCTGGGCACGGCCGGCATCACCTCGCCCGGCGATTTCATGGCCAGCGGCTTCGGCCCCGACCTGTCGCGCCGGCTGGATGCCGCCTTCATCGAGCATGTGCCGGAGGTTCACTGGACCGACAACATGCACCAGGGCTATGTCCGGCTCGACCTGACGCATGCCAGCGGCCGGGCGAGCTTCATCGCGGTCGACCGGGTGCTGTCACCCCATTACGCAGCCTCGATCGTGCAGCGCTTCGGGATCGAGCGGGTGGACGGGGCGTTGGTCTTCGCCTGAGCGCGAGGGGCGGCTGGCGCCTGCCCTAACCGTTCGCCAGCCGCTCCAACAGCTGCGCGACATCGGCCACCGCATAGGGCTTGGGCAGGGCCGGCACCTCGCCGAAGCGATCGCCGAAATCGAGCGCGCCGTAGCCGCTGGCGAAGGCAAAGGGGATGCGGCGCGCCTGCAGCGCCTCGGCCGCGGGCAGGCTTGTATCGGTGGTCAGGTTGAGGTCGAGGATCGCACAGTCGAAGCCGCCTTCCGAAATCGCCGCGAGCGCCGCATCGAGAGTCGGCACGCTGGCGGCGACCGCATGGCCAAGCTGGTCAAGCATATCCTCCAGCATCATCGCCACCAGCAGCTCGTCCTCGACCAGCAGGACGCGCAGCTTGCGCGGGGCGGCGTGGCTGGCGGGGGATGCCGACATGATCCGCAGCTCCTAGTCCGTCCAGCCTTGGGCGATGGTCAGCGTGGCGTCATCCCAGCGCGGAACCGCCGCCGGGATCATCGGCACCAGGAAACGCCCGCCGCCCGGCCGTTCGATCTCGACCAGGTCGCCGGCACCGTAATTGGCCACCGCCACGACCACGCCCAGCGGCTCGCCGCTGTCGGAGCAGGCGGCAAGGCCCATGAGGTCGACATGGTAATATTCGCCCTCGCCCAGCGGCGGCAGCGCCGAGCGCGGGACCGTCAGCGCGGTGCCGCGCAGCGCCTCGGCCGCATTGCGGTCGGCCACTTCGCGAAAGGCGACGATGGCCCCGCCCTTGCCGTCGTCGCGCAGCGTGGCGAGTGTCAGCCGGCCGCCGTTGAAGCTGCGGTGCCGGGCCAGCGAGGCGATCCCCTCCTCCCCGAACAGCTTGAGGCGCACCTCGCCCGAGAGGCCGTGCGCGCCGGCGATGGCGGCGAGCGTGACCGGCCGATCGGCCGGAGAAGCGGCCTGCGGGAGAGGCGAAGCAGGGGCCCGGGCATCGGCCGCGCCCGTTCTGCCCGGCGCCCTTGCCGCCCCCCTCTCCTGATGGGGAGAGGGCGCGGGCATCAGCCTTCGGACTTCTCTTCGACGGCCGCATCGACCACCGCATCGCCGCCCTCGACCGGCTCGTCGCTGCTGGCCTCGTCCGGCGCGGCAGCGGCTTGGCTAGCGGCGGCCTTGGCGGCTTCCTCTGCCTCGGCGGCTTCGGCGGCCTTGGTGGCGCGCTCCTCGGCCCGTTCCCGGGCCTTCTCGCCCGGCTCGGCCTTGTTGGGGTTGAGCCTCGCTGCGCGCTCCTTGATGCCGGCGGCGTCGAGGAAGCGGAGCACCCGGTCGGTCGGTTGCGCGCCGACGCCCAGCCAATAACGCGCGCGATCCTCGTTCAGCCTGACCCGGCGCTCGTCATCCTTGGCGAGCAGCGGATTGTAGGTGCCGATCTGCTCCAGATATTTGCCATCGCGCGAGGCGCGGCTGTCGGCCACCACGATGCGGTAATAGGGACGCCGCTTGGCGCCACCGCGCGAAAGCCTGATTGCAACTGCCATGGTTCTACCTTTCCGATCCTAAGTCTTTTGCGATTCACCGTTTCTTCAGCAGGTTGGCGAGGTCCGGCGGGAGCCCGCCGCCGCCGAGGCCGGGCATCCCGCCCTTGGGGCCGCCGGGACCGCCGAGACCGGGCATGGCGGCATCGAGGCCGCCCTTGCCGAATAGCGCACCCAAGCCCTTCAGACCGCCCATCTTGCGGATCTGCTTCATCGCCCGGCCCATTTCCTGATGCATCTTCAACAGCTTGTTGACGTCCTGCACGCTGGTCCCGCTGCCCGCCGCGACGCGCTTCTTGCGCCTTGCGTTGAGCAGTTCGGGCCTCGCCCGCTCGCCTGCCGTCATCGAGCCGATGATCGCGTCCATATGGACCAGCACCTTGTCGTCCATGCCGCTGGCGGCCATCGCCTGCTTGGCCTTCTTCATGCCCGGCATCATGCCTGCCAGCAGCCCCAGCCCGCCCATCTTCTGCATCTGCGACAGCTGAGAGCGCAGGTCGTTCATGTCGAACTTGCCCTGCATCATCCGCTCGGCAAGCCTGTCGGCGTCTTCCTTCTCGATCGCCTGCGCGGCGCGCTCGACCAGGCTGACGACATCGCCCATGCCCAGGATGCGGCCGGCGACGCGGCCGGGATGGAACGGCTCGATCGCGTCGAGCTTCTCGCCGGTGCCGGCGAACTTGATCGGCTTGCCGGTGACCGCCCGCATCGACAGCGCCGCGCCGCCGCGCGCATCGCCGTCCATCCGGGTCAGCACCACGCCGGTCAGCGGCACCTCGCCCGAAAAGCTCTGCGCGACATTGACCGCGTCCTGCCCGGTCAGCGCATCGACCACCAGCAGCACTTCGGTGGGGGTCGAGACGGCGGCCACGACCTTCATCTCGGCCATCAGCGCCTCGTCGACATGGAGCCGGCCGGCGGTGTCTAGCAACAGCACGTCGACCGCCTGCAGACGCGCCGATTCGAGCGCCCGGCGGGCGATGTCGACCGGCTGCTGACCGGGCACGATCGGCAGCGTGGCGACGCCGGCCTGCTCGCCCAGCACCTTCAGCTGGTCCTGCGCGGCCGGGCGGTTGACGTCGAGCGAGGCCATCATCGCCTTCTTGCCCTGCGTCTCGCGCAGCAGCCGGGCGATCTTGGCGGTGGTGGTGGTCTTGCCCGAGCCTTGCAGGCCGACCATCATGATGACCACCGGCGGGCGGGCATCGAGCATCAGCGGGGCGGCCTCGCCGCCATCCTCCCCGCCCAGCATCGCCACCAGCTCGTCATTGACGATCTTGACCACCTGCTGGCCGGGCGTGACCGACCGCAGCACCTGCTGGCCGACCGCCTTTTCGGTGACCCTGGCGATGAAGTCGCGCGCCACCGGCAGCGCCACGTCGGCTTCGAGCAGCGCGATGCGGACCTCGCGCATCGCCTCGCGCACATCGGCTTCGTTGAGGGCGCCGCGGCCGCGCAGGCGGTCGAATACGCCGTTCAGGCGATCGGACAGCGTGTCGAACATGGTCCACTCCTCACCGGGCCAACGCCCGAAACGGCAAAAACGCCGGCGGACGAATACTCGTCGGCCAGCGTTGCGGACCCCGGTGCAGGGTCCGGCTTTGATCGTGTCCATCCGGCCGGCCTGCGGCGAGGATGGTGGAGCCGAGGGGGATCGAACCCCTGACCTCTACAATGCCATTGTAGCGCTCTCCCAGCTGAGCTACGGCCCCGAAGCCTTCGATCCGCGCCCTGGGAGGCGCGGCTGTCCCCGCCGCGACCGGCCGGGAGCGCCGCCCTTTATGGGCGATCCCGGCAAACCGCAAGGGGGCAAATCCGCAGGCCCACCGGCACCAGGCCGGCGGCATCGGGCCGGCAGCCCGCGAGGGTCAGATATCCTCGTCCTCGTCATCCTTTGCGCCGGGCACGCCCAGATCATCGTCGCCGCCCAGATCGACATCGTTGTCGGGCGAATCCTCGTCCACGTCGATGTCCAGATCCTCCTCATCGGCGAGATCGGCGTCCTCGGTTTCCGGCTCCTCCTTCTCGGTCTTCTTCTTCTCTTCCTCGTAGGGGATCGGCTGCTTCGACTTCAGCACCGGTTCCGGATACCATTCGTTGGCGCATTCGATGCACACGACCGGGCTATCGGTACCCAGATCGTAGAAGCGCTCGCCGCATTTGGGGCAGGTGCGCTTGGAGCCCCATTCAGGCTTGACCATGGAAGTGTCCTCTTGTGCCCCTCGCTCACGGCGGTGCGGGGCGGGTCCAGTGTTGACGGCTTGATGGAAGCGGCCCTGCTGCAATTCAAGTCGCGTCTGCGTCGAGAGGGTCGCGTGCGGGGGCCGGGAATCCAGAGCGGCGCGCCTTGCCACAGCCCCCTGCCGCTGTCAAAAGCCCGCCCCGATCCGTCCCCCCGATCCACCCTCTGCCCCAGCGAGACCGCCCCTGCCCCCCGCCCGCCCCGCCCCGCGCTCGCGCCGATTCGCCCCCGCCGGGCCGCTGACCGGGCGCATCCGCGTGCCGGGCGACAAGTCGATCAGCCATCGTTCGCTGATGCTGGGGGCGCTGGCGGTAGGGGAGACCCGCGTGACCGGGCTGCTGGAGGGGGAGGACGTGCTCGCCACCGCCGCCGCGCTGCGGGCGATGGGCGCGACGATTGAGCGGGACACGTCCGGCGATGGCGGGGCCGAATGGCGCATCCACGGTGTCGGCGTCGGCGGGCTGCTGCAACCGGCGGGCGCGCTGGAGATGGGCAATTCGGGCACCTCTGCCCGGCTGCTGATGGGGCTGGTCGCCAGCCACCCGATAACCTGCGCGTTCACCGGCGACGCCAGCCTGTCGCGCCGTCCGATGGGCCGCGTGATCGAGCCACTGTCGCTGATGGGGGCGGATTTCACCGCCTCGCCCGGTGCGAACGGGGCCGCCACGCTGCCGCTGATGGAGCGCGGCCTCAACCCCGCCGTGCCGATCGCCTACCGCTTGCCGGTGGCATCGGCGCAGGTGAAGAGCGCGCTGCTGCTGGCCGCGCTCAACACGGCCGGCATCACCCGCGTGATCGAGCCGGTGCCGACCCGCGATCATTCCGAACGGATGCTGCGCGGGTTCGGCGCCGATCTGTGGATCGAGGAGCAGAAGGGCGAGCGCGTGATCGCGCTGCGCGGCGAGGCCGAGCTGCGGCCGCAGACGATCGTGGTGCCGGGCGACCCGTCCTCCGCCGCCTTCTTCGTCGTCGCCGCCCTGCTGGTGCCGGGAAGCGATCTGGTAATCGAGAATGTCGGCCTCAACCCGACCCGCGCGGCGCTGTTCACCGTGCTGCGCCAGATGGGCGGCAGCATCGAGGAGCTGGACCCGCGCGAGGTCGGCGGGGAGCCGGTCGCCGACCTGCGGGTCCGCCATGGCGCGCTGGAGGGGATCACGGTCGATCCCGCGCTGGCCCCGGCGATGATCGATGAGTTCCCGGTGCTGTTCGTCGCCGCCGCCCTGGCGCGCGGCCGCACCGTCACCAGCGGTTTGGAGGAGCTGCGGGTCAAGGAATCCGACCGCCTCGCCGCCATGGCCGCCGCGCTGCGGCTGGCCGGCGCGCGGGTCGAGGAGCGTGCCGACGGGCTGGCGATCGAGGGCACCGGCGGCGATCCGCTGCCCGGCACCCCGTCCGGAGCCGAAGTCGCCACCCGGCTCGACCACCGCATCGCCATGAGCATGGCGGTCGCCGGCCTCGCCAGCCACGCCGGGGTGACAATCGACGATGCGACCCCGATCGCCACCAGCTTCCCGGCCTTCGAGGCGCTGCTCGATGCAGCCGGCGGAGCGGACGCCGGAGCCAGGAGGCCATGACCCCGCTTCTCACCGACGTTGTCGGGCTGGCGGGCAGCGCGCTGTTCATCGCCGCCTTCGCCTACGCCAATCTCGCGCCGACGCTCGACAAGGTGTGGTTCAACCTCGCCAATCTCGCCGGAGCGGTGCTGCTGCTGGTTTCGCTGTCGGTGCATTTCAACCTCGCCGCCTTCGTGCTGGAAGCCGCCTGGGGCGTGATCGCGGCGGCCGGGCTGGTGCTGGCGCTGCGGACCCGCTGGCGGACCCGGCAGGCGGCCGGGCGGCGGTGAGCGCCCCCGTCATCGTCGCGGTCGACGGGCCGACCGCCAGCGGCAAGGGCACCATCGCGCAGGCGCTGGCCGCGCATTTCGGGCTGCCGCACCTCGATACCGGCCTGCTCTATCGCGCGGTCGGGCGGCAGGTGGCGCTGGCCGGCGGCAACCCGGACGATCCCGCCGATGCGCTGGCAGGTACTGCCTTTGCCGATCCGCTGCTCGCCGACCCGGTGCTGCGCGACGAGGCGACCGGTGGGCTCGCCAGCCGGGTCTCGGTTCACCCCGCGGTGCGCGCGGCACTGTTCGATCGGCAGCGTGCCTTCGCCCTCCAGCCCGGCGGCGCGGTGCTGGACGGGCGCGACATCGGCACGGTGATCGCGCCGGAGGCAGCGGCCAAGCTGTTCGTCACCGCCAGCATCGCGGCCCGCGCGCTGCGCCGCTGGAAGGAGATGGCCGCGCGCGGCGATGCCCGCACGCTGGCGCAGGTGGAGGCCGACCTTGCGCTGCGCGACAAGCGCGACCGCTCCCGCGCCCATTCGCCGCTGCTGGCTGCGCCCGATGCGATCGTGCTCGACACCTCGGAGCTGGACCGCGACGCCGCCATCGCCGCCGCCATCGCAGCGGTGGAGGAGCGGCTGCGCGGCTGAGGACCCTGCAAAAGCGCGTCTGAACCCATTTCAGGAACTACGCTCAGGACCCATTAAATTGC
>JACIYY010000003.1 GCA_014359685.1 Porphyrobacter sp.
TGGCGCTGGCGCTGATCGATTCAGCCCGTATCGTGAGTGCAGTGAAGAAGGTCTGCTACCGCAACTGACAGTTTGCCCGCGGTCAGTCGAGGACGAAGATCGGCCGGCTGAAGCTGATCGCCAGCGGCGGCATCTCCACGAAGGGCAGCACCGTGGGGACGGTGTAATTGAGCGTCAGCGTCATCTCGCGCGCACCGGTCACCGCAGGGATCCGGGCGGGCGCGGGTTTGACCGCGGCGGTGAAGCGGGGGTCGAGGCCATAAGGCATCTCCTCCGCGATTTCCTCCGCGCACCGCCCGATCCAGGAATCGTCATTATCGTGCGGCGGCCCGCACTCGGGCGTCTTGTCGCTCTGGTATGCGACCACCGCAACGCGGGCGGTGTCGGCGGCGACGCTGCGGAGCGCGTTGTAGGCCTGCATCGCCATGCCGATCTGCACCACGCCCAGCATCAGCAGGATGATTGCCGGACCGATCAGCGCGAATTCCACCGTGGTCGCCCCGCCATGCGCGCGCGCCAGCCGGCGCAGCAGCCCGGCGGCGGAGGTGGGGGGCAGCGGCGCGCTCACCCGATCTGCACCGTCCGCGTGACGCTCAGCGCGACCGGGGCGCCGACGCCGAAACCGACCCATAGCGGGGTGTAGGTGTCGGCGGCGGTGATCTGCAGATAGGCGGACACCGTCGCCCCGCCGCCGCATGCAGCCTCGGTGGTGACCAGCGCGGGGTCGGCGTCGCAGCGGAATTGCTGCGCCACGGTGACCTGCGCCGGCGTGGTCGATGCTTTGACGACCGCCTCGATCGCGTTGATCTCGCCCTCGTCCTGCGGCGGATGGGCGAGGACGATGGCCGCGGCTTCGTCGATCGCGCTCTGCAATTCGGCGTTGCGGGCGACCATCCGGCTGACATCGAAGGCGCCGAAGCACAGCACGCACAGGATCGGCACCACGAAGGCCGCCTCCACCACCATCGTCCCGCGGGCATCGCGGCGCAGCGCCCGGAGCGAGAGGATGGCGCGCGCCATCAGCGGACCAGCCGGACCACGTCGCGGACCTCGCCGATGGCCGCGTTGGGCGTCACATTGGCCGGGCACAGCGTGGTCAGGTCCGTCGTGCCGGCGATCTGGAGTGTCAGGCTGGCAAGGACCATGCACTGGCTGGTGCCGCGCGGGGTGCCGGCGATCTTGAGGTCGCTGTTGGGCAGATAGACCACCCCGTTGAGGATCTGCGTCGAATTGCCGGTCAGCTGATTGCCCGTGGCGCCCGGCGAATCGGGGTCTTCGAAGATCAGCATCCCCAGCATCCCCGCGACATCCGCGCTGGGCACGCCGGCGGCGATCAGCTGATCTTCGCTCATCGCCGTCAGGTCGATCTCCGACCCGCCGGAAATCTGCAAGCCGGCGCCGTTCTTCAGCACGATCATCACACCGGTGCCGGAGATCCTGTGCTGCCCGGCCATCTTCAGCGTCGCCCCGACTCCGTCCAGCACATAGACCCCGCTCGACAGGATGGTGTCGCAGCTGATCGTGAAGCTGGTATAGGTGCCCGGCAGCGCGGCTGCGGGGCCGGAGCCGGGCGCAACGATGTTGGCGTAGCTGGTGGTGGTGGTGAGCGTCTCGCTCTCCCACACCCCATCGTTGCCGCTGCCGGGGACCGGGGCGTAAGTGGGTTTGGCGGTGCTCTGCGAGTTGGCCGGCTGGCTGTTGAAGGTCTTGCCGGTTGTCACCGTATTCGTCGTCGTGGTGGGCTTCGGGTCGGAGTAGGCATAGGGCGTGAGGCTGTTCTTGTTCTTGCCCTTGAAATAGCTATATTCGGCCCTGATCGTCACCGTCTCGTCCGCCGTGTACTTGTTGTTGGAGGCGGGGCAGGTCAGCGTGCGCGGGGTCGCGTTGGTGGGCGGGGTCAGTTCGTCATAGGGATCGGCAAGATCGTCCGAATGGACGATCACCTCTTCGGTGTCGAAGTGGTTGTGCTGATCGTCGATATTGCCCTTCGTCACCACGAAGGTGACATCGACCACGCCCGAACCGCCCAGCTTGGTCACCGAGGATTCGTGGTCGGACAGCGCGCCGACGCCGCAGGTCGCGACCACGGTGACATTGCCGTTGAACAGCATCGCGTCGGCCGCGTGGGGGTCCAGCGCCATCAGGCAGGGGCGGTAGGTGGTTCCCGGCTCGTAGATCGCCCGCGCCTCCACCGCCACAGTGGTCGCCGCGCCGGTCAGGAACGAGCTGAACGGCAGCGTCTGCGTCGCCGAGGCGGTGACGCGGATGCTGTTGGCCGTGCCGCCGTCGTAATCGGCCAGCGAGACGACAGGAACCGTGTCGAAACCCGCCACGACAGACACGTTGGCCTCATATTCCTGCTGCGCGCGGTCGATATAGCCGGTGCCCGCCTCGTCCGCAGCCTTGGCATAGGCGCCGGCGATCGCCGCCTGATCGACGGCGAATTGCAATTCCCGCTTCCACAGATACCATTGCGCGGTATCGACCCCGAGGCCGGCCCCGCCGATCAGCATCGGCATTCCCAGCCCCATCAGGATCGCTGCATTGCCGCTGCGGCACGCGGCCAGGCGGCGCAGCGGGCGCAGGGCCGCAGAGGGCAGGAGGCGGCGGAGCATCGCGGGAATCATGGCTGATTCGGTCCCTAGCCTGGTTGTGGTAAGCGGATCGTGCAGCGACGCGGTTAACGCCGCCGCTCCTCGTGGGGGTTGCGCGGCTGCGCCCTTGCGCCAAGCTGGTGGCGATGCCCGACGCGCCGAACCACCTGTCCGCCGATCTGCCGCCGCTGGAGCGTCTGGCGCTCGCCTGGGCGCCGCCCGCCGCCCGCCCGGCCAGTGCCGCGCTGCTGGCGCTCGACCGGCGTCTGGCAGCGATCCTGCGCCACCGCCGCGAGCCGCTGCTGGCGCAGCTGCGCCTCGCCTGGTGGCGCGACCGGCTGGGAGAGGGCGCCGAAGCCTGGCCGCGTGGCGATGCCGGGCTGGACGCGCTGCGCCCGTGGCGTGACCCCGCCGGCCTGATCCCGCTGGTCGACGGGTGGGAGGCGCTGCTCTGCGAGAGGCTCGACGCCTCCGCGATCGCCGAATTCGCCGATGGCCGGGCGCAAGGCTGCGCGGTGCTGGCGGCGCAGCTGGACGAGCGAGCGGCCGCAGCGGCGGCGCAGGCGGCGGGGCGGGTCTGGGCGCTCGCCGATCTTGCCGCCAACCTCTCCGACCCGGCGGAGCGCGACGCGGTGCTGGCGCAGGCCCGCGCCGCGGGCGCTGCGCCGCGCCTGCCGCGCGCGCTGCGCCCGCTGGCGGTGCTGGCCGGGCTGGGGGCGCGCGCGGTGC
>JACIYY010000030.1 GCA_014359685.1 Porphyrobacter sp.
CGAGCGCGCCCGGCTGGCCGCGCTGCTGCGCGAGGTGCTGGCCCGCCCGCGCGACCCCGCGAGCCTGCGCGCCGAGGTGCTGGCGATGCGCGCGGAGATGGCCGCGCACAAGCCGCCGGCCGGGCCGCTCGACGCCAAGCTGCTGCGCGGCGGGCTGGTCGATGCCGAGTTCATCGTCCACTTCCTCCAGCTGCGTGACGGCACCGCGCTGCACCCGTCGCTGGAGCGGGCGATCGCCGGGCTGATCGCTGCCGGGCGCCTGCCGCCGGAGCTCGCCGCGCACCACCTGATGCTGACCCGGCTGCTGGTCGCAGCAAGACTGCTGGCCCCGGACGGCACCCGGCCGCCGCCGGCCGCGATGGCGGCGCTTGCGGCGGCCTGCGGGTTCGCCGATGAGGCTGCGCTGATGGCGGCGCTGGCAGCGGCGCGGCGGGCGATCGCCGCGTGCTGGGCCGCGCTGTTCGACCAGCAACTGGAGATCGACACATGACCGAGCCAGCCGAGACCGGCCCCGCGATCGGGGATGCGATTCCCGACGTGGCGCTGGAGCGGCCCGACGGCGGGACGCTGCGGGTTGCGGACTTTCGTGGCCGGCCGCTGGTGCTGTTCTTCTATCCCAAGGACGACACGCCGGGCTGCACCACCGAGGCGCGCGACTTTTCCGCGCTGAAGGACCGTTTCGATGCGGCCGGGGTGGCGGTGCTGGGCGTGAGCAAGGACCCGCCGGCCAGGCACCGCAAATTCGCCGCCAGGCACGGCCTGACGGTGCCGCTCGCCTCCGACCCGGTGGAGAACGGGCTTGCCGACGCGCTCGGCCTGTGGATCGAGAAATCGATGTATGGCCGCACCTATATGGGCATGGCGCGCACCACCATGCTGATCGATGCCGAAGGCCGGATCGCCCGCATCTGGCGCAAGGTGAAGGTCAAGGGCCATGCGGCCGAGGTGCTGGAGGCCGCAAAGGCGCTGGCAGCGGGCTGATCCGGCCCGGCCAAGGGGCGCCGAACCCGGCATTCAACGACTCGCCGTGTCTGACTGCCGCTCTGCCGCGCAGCTTCCTCTCTGCACTTGTTCCGGTAAGGTTTGTCCGGTTACCCCTCCAACCATCGAGACGGCGGGGGGTTCCGACCATCTCACCACACCGCGCCACCGGGCCCGCTTGATGCGGCGCCTCGTGCTGGCTGACACGCAGCGCTCCCTCCGATGGCGGGGGCAGGACGGAACAAGGGGTCGCATGATCTTCAACAACGCCATCGCCGCACTCGCCAGCCTCGCGCTCGGACTGGTTGCCCTTCCCGCCCAGGCGAACGAGACCGCCACTGCGGCCCAGATCACCGGAGCGGTTGCGGCCGATGCCGGCGGCGCCCGCGGCGATGCCGAGTTCCAGGAGCTGTTCGCCAGCTGGAAGGCGATCGAAAGCGCCCGTCCGGCGGTGCAGGCGAGCGGCATCATCGCCGCCCCGGTGGCCCGGGTGGCGGTGCCTTCGCGGATGCCGGTCGATGGCGTGCGCCTCAGCAGCGATTACGGGATGCGCAGCCATCCGGTGCTCGGCGGCAGGCGCGCCCATAACGGGGTCGATCTCGCCGGCGCGTCCGGCACCCCGGTCTATGCCACCGCCGACGGGCTGGTCGCCCGCGCCGATTATTACGGCAGCTACGGCAATTACATCCAGATCGAACATGGCGGCGAATTGCAGACCCGCTACGCCCACCTGTCCGGCTTCGCGGTCGGCGCGGGCCAGCGTGTGGTGAAGGGGCAGCTGATCGGCTATGTCGGCTCGACCGGCCGCTCGACCGGGCCGCACCTCCATTACGAGGTGCGCGTCGCCGGGCGGCCGGTCGATCCGCGCCCCTACATGGTCGCGCAGCTGGCAGCGGGCGAAGGCGGCGTCGGCGGCCCCGAATAAGGCGGCGGCCGCCGCGCCTGCGGTGCGCTCTTGGCCACGTGTGCCAGGCGCCGTAGCGCCGGTCCGTCAAGATCCCCCCGCAAGCCGGGCGCCCGTCCCATCGCGTCCGGCTCCCATCGTGGCCGGTATTGACCGCCAGCATGGCGACCTTGGGCATTGTGCGTGTTTCCCGGCGATGCGCGCCCACAGCCCCTGGCTGCCCGTCGCCGGAACCGGTTGTAGAGGGTCTTCTTCGGCCCCCAGACATGCTCGGGGACGCTGACCCCACCGGCCGCCACTCTTGGCAATGCCCGGCAGCGCCCGGCGGCATAGTACGCGCGTCATCTGGCAGGAGCAGCGCGATCTGTGACCGCTGCCCATCCGAACACCAGCCCCAGGCGGGCTATTCCACCGTGACCGACTTGGCCAGATTGCGCGGCTGATCGACATCGGTGCCCTTGGCCACGGCCACGTGATAGGCCAGCAATTGCACCGGCACCGCATAGACCAGCGGCGCGATCAGCGGGTGGACGCGCGGCATCTCGATCGTGGCGAGGCAGCCCTCGCCGGCTTCGGCCAGCCCGTCGCGGTCGGAGATCAGGATGATCCGTCCGCCTCGCGCGCGCACCTCCTGCATGTTCGACACGGTCTTTTCGAACAGCGGGCCGGACGGGGCGAGGACGATCACCGGCACGCTCTCGTCGATCAGCGCGATCGGCCCGTGCTTCATCTCCCCGGCGGCATAGCCTTCAGCGTGGATGTAGCTGATCTCCTTCAGCTTCAGCGCGCCCTCCAGCGCCAGCGGGAAGTCGGCGCCGCGCCCCAGATAGAGCACGTCGCGCGCCGGCGCGAGCAGGTGCGCCATGGCCGCGATGCTGTCGTCATGGTCGAGCGCGGCGTTGAGCGCGGCCGGTGCCTCCAGCAGGTGCTGGACGATGCCGGCCTCCTCGGCCCGGCTCATCCGCCCCTTGCGGACCGCGACATGCGCGGCCAGCGCCGCCAGCACCGCCAGCTGGCAGGTGAACGCCTTGGTCGAGGCAACGCCGATCTCCGGCCCGGCATGGGTCGGCAGCAGCAGGTCGGCCTCGCGCGCCATCGAGCTGGTCGGCACGTTGACCACCGCTGCGATCACCTGCCCTTCGCGCCGGCAATGGCGCAGCGCGGCCAGCGTGTCGGCGGTCTCGCCGCTCTGCGAGATGAACAGCGCCAGCCCGCCGGGCTCCAGCACCGGATCGCGATAGCGGAATTCGGAAGCGTAATCGATGTCCACCGGGACGCGGGCGAATTGCTCGAACCAGTATTTGGCGACCATCGCCGCGTAATAGGAGGTGCCGCAGGCGACGATGGTGATCCGCGCGATGCCGGCGATGTCGAAGTCGATCCGGGGCAGCGCCACCGCCTGTTCGACCGGGCGCAGATAGCTGCCCAGCGTCTGCGCCACGGCGGTCGGCTGCTCGAAGATCTCCTTCTGCATGAAGTGCCGGTAATTGCCCTTCTCGATCGCCGCCGCGCTGGCGCCCGAGGTGGTGATCGGCCGCTCGACCGGCGCGCCGCCGGCATCGAACACCGCCGCGCCCTCGCGCGTCAGCACCACCCAGTCGCCCTCTTCCAGATAGGCGACCCGCTGGGTCAGCGGCGCCAGCGCCAGCGCGTCGGAGCCGAGATAGGTCTCGCCCTCCCCGTATCCGACCACCAGCGGGGAGCCGAGCCGCGCGCCGATCAACAGGTCGGGATGGGCGCGGAAGGCGATGGCAAGCGCGAAGGCGCCGCGCAGCTGCGGCAGCACGGCGGCGACCGCCTGCTGCGGACTGCGTCCGGCCTCCACCTGTTCGGAGATCAGGTGGGCGACCACTTCGGTGTCGGTCTCGCTCTCGAACACCCGGCCGCGCGCTGTCAGCGCCTCGCGCAGCGGGCGGAAGTTCTCGATGATGCCATTATGGACCAACGCCACCTCGGCGGTGGCGTGGGGATGGGCATTGCTGGTGGTCGGCGCGCCATGCGTCGCCCAGCGGGTATGGGCGATCCCGGTCTCGCCCGGCGCGGGGTTGCCGGCCAGCTCGGCGACGAGATTGGCGAGCTTGCCCTGGGCGCGGCGGCGGACCAGCCGGCCCTGGTGCAGCGTGCACAGGCCGGCGCTGTCATAGCCGCGATATTCCATCCGCCGCAGCCCTTCGACCAGCCGCGCCGCCACCGGGCCGCGCCCGACGATACCGATAATCCCACACATCGTGCGCCCCCGGCGGTTCGGCTCAGCCCTTCTCGGCCGCCTTTTTCTTCTTCATCGCATCATGGAAGCGGTCGGCCCACCCGGGCTTGACCAGCTGTTCGGCGCGCACCAGCCGCAGCTCGCCGTCGCCGACGTCGCGGCTGACCGCGCTGCCGGCGGCGACGATCGCGTCGGCGCCGATGCGGACCGGCGCGATCAGCGCGGAATTGGAGCCGATGAAGGCGCGCGGCCCGATCTCCGTGCGGTGCTTGAAATAGCCGTCGAAATTGCAGGTGATCGTGCCGGCACCGATATTCGCACCCGCCCCGACCGTGGCATCGCCCAGATAGGTCAGGTGGTTGGCCTTGGCCCCGGCACCCAAAGTGGCGTTCTTCATCTCGACGAAATTGCCGATCCGCGCGCCTTCGCCCATCACCGATCCGGGCCGCAGGCGGGCATAGGGGCCGACCGCCGTGCCGCGTTCCAGCCGCGCCCCCTCCAGATGGCTGAAGGCGTGGATCGTCACCTCGTCAGCGATGCTGACGCCGGGGCCGAACACCACCCCCGGCTCAACCGTGACATCGCGGCCGAGCTGCGTGTCCCAGCTGAAATAGACGGTCTCGGGCGCAATCAGGGTCGCCCCTTCGGCCATCGCCCGCGCGCGGCGCGCCTGCTGCCAGCGCGCTTCCGCCACGGCCAGCTCGCCGCGCGAGTTGATCCCGGCCACCTCGTCCGCGTCGTCGGTGACGATCACCGCGCAGGCCCCGCCCCGCTCGATCGCCAGATTGACCACGTCGGGCAGGTAATATTCGCCCTGCGCATTGTCGTTGCCGATCCCGCGCAGCAGCATGAACAGGACATCGGCGGGCGCGGCCAGCAGGCCGGAATTGCACAGCCGCACCGCACGCTCGGCCGGGCTGGCGTCCTTGTGCTCGACCATGCGGGCGATGCCGCCGTCGCGATCGGTGACGATCCGGCCATAGCCCAGCGGGTCGGCCGGCTCGAACCCCAGCACCACCACCTCCGGCTCGTCGGCCGCGTGCAGCCGCGCCAGCATCGCGCGCATCGTCGCCGCCGCGACGAAGGGCACGTCGCCATACAGCACCAGCACGTCACCCACGAAACCGGCCAGCGCGCCTTCGGCCTGCGCCACCGCATGGCCGGTGCCCAGCTGCGGGTCCTGCACGGCGAACTCGGCGCGGCCGGCGAGGTGCTGCTCGAGCTGCTCGCGGACGTCGCCCACCACCACCACGGTGCGGGCGGGCGACAGCGCCGCGACGCTCGCCAGCAGATGGTCGATCATCGGCCGGCCGGCGATCGGGTGCAGCACCTTGTGCCGGGCGCTGTTCATCCGCGTGCCCTTGCCCGCGGCCAGCACGATCACCGCGAGCGGGCGGGCGGAGCGCGAGACATCGTTGGCGGCAGGGTCGGTCATGGCGCGGCGCCATGCCACCATTCGGTTGCCGATGCCACCGCCTTGCGCCATGGCCGCGCACGATGCCCGGCGCCGCCTTTCCTTTCGCCATGATGGGCTTCGATCTGGATGGCACGCTGGTCGATTCGCTGCCCGATCTGGCCCTGGCGCTCAACCATGCGCTGGCCCGGTCCGGCCGGCAAGCGGTCCCGGCCGAGGCGGTGCGGGCGATGATCGGCGGCGGCACCGCGCGGATGCTGGAACGGGCGCTGGAATGGACCGGCGGTCCGCTGCCGGGCGACGAGCTCGCGCAGCGCCGGGGCGACCTGCTGGCCTTCTATGAGCGCCACATCGCCGACCACACGGTGCCTTATGATGGCTGCCTCGCCGCGCTGGACGCGCTGGCGGCGCGCGGCTGCCGGCTGGCGGTGGTGACCAACAAGCTGGAAGCCTATGCCCGCACCCTGCTGGAGGAGCTGGGCATGGCCGATCGCTTCACCTGCATCCTGGGCGGCAATTCGCTGGGGCCGGGCCGGGCCAAGCCGGCGCCCGACCTGATTCACCAGGCGATCCGCCGCTGCCGCGCCGCCGGGGCGCCGGCGGACGGGCGCTTCGCGATGGTCGGCGATTCCAGCTTCGACATCCGCGCCGCCCGCGCTGCCGGGGTGGCCTCGGTGGCGGTCTCCTTCGGCTATAACGATGTGCCGGTCGATCAGCTGGGCGCCGATGCGGTGATCGGCCATTATCGCGAGCTGCTGCCTGCGCTCGAACGCCTGTCAGCGTTCAGCCCTCGACCAGCTTGACCAGCCGCCGCTCGATCGGGGCGAGCACGCCGGACAGGTCATGGCCGCGCTTCAGGACCTGGCCCTGTTCGCCGAACAGCGCCCACATCCCCTGCCGCTGGCGCAGCGCCGGGCGCTTCTCCAGCCGCATCTGCGGATATTCGGCGGTGCGGCGAAAGGCGGCGAAGCTGGCGCAATCGCGGGTGAAGCCCATCGCATAATCGCGCCATTCGCCGGCCGCGACCATCCGGCCGTAAAGGTCGAGGATGCGCAGCAGCTCGGCCCGCTCGAACCCGACCTGCGACGGGGCGCCGCCGCGCGCCGCGGCGCCGGGGAAGGCGAGAATGTCGGCGGCGCTGGCGCCGGGCTGGCCCGGATGCTGCGGGCTCACGTCCCGCCGAGGCCCCCGCGCTCGCTGCCGGCCGCGCCGTCGCCGCTGGCCCCGCCACCGCTGGCGGCTGTCCGCAACGACCGGCGGCGGGGCTGCGCGCGCAGCGCGGCGAGCTCGGCGCGCAGCTCGGCCAGCTGCTGCTCCAGAGCGCCGATCCGCTCGACCGTGGCGTCGGGCAGCGGTGCGCACGGCTCCTCCCCCCGGTCGGGGCAGGGGGTGCCATAGGGCAGGAACTCGCGCAGCCAGGTCTCCGCCGGCACCAGCGTCGAGCGGGCCTTGAGGCCGATCATCGTCGCGCCTTCGGGCACGTCGTCGGTGACCACCGCATTGGCGCCGACCCGCGCGCGCTCCCCGACCACGATCGGGCCGATGATCTGCGCGCCCGATCCGATGATGACGTTG
>JACIYY010000300.1 GCA_014359685.1 Porphyrobacter sp.
AGATAATCGCCCGGCCGGAAACAGCATAGCAGCAGGAACACCGAACCTTTATGGCATCCACCGCCACCCCCACCCGCGACGATTTCGCCAAACTCCTCGACGAACAGCTCGGCGGCGCCGATGGCGGCTTCGAAGGCCGCGTGGTCCACGGGACCGTCACCGCGATCGAGAACGGCATGGCCGTCATCGATGTCGGCCTGAAGAGCGAAGGGCGCGTCCCGCTCAAGGAATTCATGCGCGGCGAGGAGGATCACGGCCTGACCGTCGGCTCCGAGGTCGAGGTCTATGTCGACCGCGTCGAGAACGCCGATGGCGAGGCGATGCTGAGCCGCGACCGCGCCCGCCGCGAAGCCGCGTGGGACAAGCTGGAGAGCGAGTTCGGCGAGGGCAAGCGGGTCGAGGGGCGGATCTTCGGCCGGGTCAAGGGCGGCTTCACCGTCGATCTCGACGGCGCCGTGGCGTTCCTGCCCGGCAGCCAGGTCGACATCCGCCCGGTGCGCGACGTCGGCCCGCTGATGGACATGCCGCAGCCGTTCCAGATCCTGAAGATGGACCGGCGCCGCGGCAACATCGTCGTCAGCCGCCGCGCGGTGCTGGAGGAAACCCGCGCCGAACAGCGCAGCGAGCTGATCGACCGCCTCGCCGAAGGCCAGGTGATCGACGGCGTCGTCAAGAACATCACCGATTACGGCGCCTTCGTGGACCTGGGCGGAATCGACGGCCTGCTGCATGTCACCGACATGAGCTACAAGCGCGTCAACCATCCCAGCGAGGTGATCAATATCGGCGACACGGTGAAGGTGCAGATCATCCGCATCAACGCCGATACCCAGCGCATCAGCCTGGGCATGAAGCAGCTGGAAAGCGATCCGTGGGAAGGCGTCGCCGCCAAGTACCCGGTCGGCATGAAGATTACCGGCACCGTCACCAACATCACCGAATATGGCGCCTTCGTGGAGCTGGAACCGGGCATCGAAGGGCTGGTCCACGTCTCCGAGATGAGCTGGACCAAGAAGAACGTCCACCCCGGCAAGATCGTCTCCACCTCTCAGGAGGTCGAGGTGATGGTGCTGGAGGTTGATGGCGACAAGCGCCGCATCAGCCTGGGCCTGAAGCAGGCGCAGCGCAATCCGTGGGAAGAGTTCGCCGACGCCCATCCGGTCGGCTCGATGGTCGAAGGCGAGGTCAAGAATGCGACCGAGTTCGGCCTGTTCATCGGCCTGCCCGGCGATGTCGACGGCATGGTCCACATGTCCGACATCGCCTGGGGCATCTCGGGCGAGGATGCGCTGGCGCTGCACCGCAAGGGTGAGGAGGTCCAGGCCGTGGTGCTCGACGTCGACGTCGAGAAGGAACGCATCAGCCTGGGCATGAAGCAGCTGGAGAAGGGCGCCCCGGCCGCCGGCGGCGCCACCGGCACCGGCACTCTGCGCCGCGGCGAGGTGGTCACTGTCACCGTGCTGGAGGTCCGCGACGGCGGGCTCGAAGTGCAGGCGGGCGAGGATGGCGCGACCGGCTTCATCAAGCGCTCCGACCTTGGCCGCGACCGCGACGAGCAGCGGCCCGACCGGTTCCAGGCCGGCCAGAAGATCGACGCGATGGTGACCGGCTTCGATCGATCGAAGAAGCCCAATTTCTCGATCAAGGCGCGCCAGATCGCCGAAGAGAAGCAGGCGGTGGAGCAATACGGCTCCTCTGATTCGGGCGCCTCGCTGGGCGACATCCTGGGCGAGGCTTTGCGCAAGCAGGACTGACGCCGGGCCGAGCTCGATGTGACGACGATACCAGCCCCGCCTGCCCTCGACCGGGCCGGCGGGGCTTTTCTTGTGCCGGCCCGCCCGCTACCCTGCGGCCATGCAGGCACGCTGCCAGTGTGGAGCGCTGAGCGCCCGGATCGACGATGCGGCAACGCCGATGGTGGTCGCCTGCCACTGCCTCGATTGCCAGCGACGCAGCGGCTCCCCGTTCGGCGAGGTCGCCTATTACCCGGACAGCGCCGTGGTGCTCGCCGGCGAGGCGCGCGAGTTCACCCGCGCGACCGATGCCGGCAACCGCTTCACCAGCGGCTTCTGCCCCATCTGCGGCAGCACGCTCTATGTGCGGGCCAGCAAATATCCCGACATGGTCGGGATCACCGTCGGCAGCTTCGCCGACCCGGCCTTCCCGCCGCCCGCGCGATCGGTGTATGAGCGCAGCCGGCATCCCTGGCTCCGGCTGGCGGAGGCCATTCCGGTCCACCCACGCGGAAGGGACAGCTGACATGAGCCTCCAGATCCACCAGTTCCCGTGCCTTAGCGACAATTACGGCTTCCTGCTGCACGATCCCGACAGCGGCGAGACGGCCTGCATCGACACCCCCGACGCGGAGGCCTATCTGCGCGAGGCCGATGCCAGGGGCTGGCGGATCACCCAGATCTGGAACACCCACTGGCACCCCGACCATGCGGGCGGGAACGAAGCGATCAAGTCGGCCACCGGCTGCACCATCGTCGCGCCGGCAGCGGAAGCGCACCGGATCGCCGGCGTCGACCGCGTGGTGAGCCATGGAGACACCGTCCAACTCGGCGAATGGCGCGCCCAGGTGATCGATGTCGGCGGGCACACGCTCGGCCATATCGCCTATCATCTGCCGGAGGCGGGCATCGCCTTTGTCGGCGATTCGCTGTTCGCGCTGGGCTGCGGGCGGATGTTCGAAGGGACCGCGCCCCAGTTCTGGGGCAGCCTGTCGCGGCTGAAGGCGCTGCCGCCCGCGACAATCCTGTATTGCGCCCACGAATACACCGCCGCCAACGCCCGCTTCGCACGCCATGCCGATCCCGACAATCCGGCGCTAGCCGCCTATGCCGAGCGGATCGCGCAGCAGCGCGCGGCGGGCGAGCCGACGGTTCCCTTCCCGCTGGCGCGAGAGCTGGCGACCAACCCCTTCCTGCGCGCCGACGAGCCGGCGATGCAGGCCCGCTGGGGCGGCGCCGATCCGGCCGAAACCTTTGCCGCGCTGCGGGCGGCGAAGGACAGCTTCTGATCCGTCTCGCGCCGGTCAGCCGGCGCCCGGATAGGGCTGGTCCTTCAGCAGCCTCGCCAGATGGGCGGCGTTGCCGGCGAGCATGGCTGCGGTCTGCGTCACCTTGTCGGGCGTCCGCTCAAGATCCTTGAAGTCGGTCGATCCCATCGCCTCTCCGACCCAGTAGCAGGCGGCGACCGAGGGGATCGTCCAGCCGGTATCGTTGAGCGACTGGAACAGCTGCGCGCTGCTCATATGCGCGCCGTCCTCGTTGCCGACGATGGCGGCGACGGCCACCTTCGACCAGCTCGGCATCCGGCCCTTGTCGTCGGTTTCGGAGAGGAAGGCGTCCATCCGCTCCAGCACGCGCTTGGCGATCGAGCCGATCTGGCCCATCCAGATCGGTCCGCCGAACACCAGGATGTCGTGCGCCAGGATGGTCTCGCGCAGCCGGGGCCAGTCGTCGCCCTCGCCCTCGTCCGAGGTCACGCCGGGCAGGACATTGTAGTCGGCGATCCGCAGCGTCTGCGTCAGCTCGACGCCATGGTGGCGGAAGGCATCGGCCAGCACCGATATCATGCGGTCGGTGGAGCTAGCCTCCCCCGTTTTGACAGACTTGGCGCTGGTCTTGAGGGTGCAGTTGATCGCAATCGCGCGGATGGACATCGGCTTCTCCTTGCTCGGGCAGAGCAAGGGAAGCGGGCGCGCGGGGGGATCGGTTCCGAACCGGTCGGGTCGGCGCCGTTCAGAGCTGGGCGATCGCCTCGTCCACCATCCGGCGGTCGGCCTCGGCATGGTGGCGCTCGGCGATGATCCGGCGCGAGGCGCCGGCGGCGGCAGCGGCGGCGCGGGCGCGCACTTCGTCGACCGCGCTGCGCTCGGCGGCGCCGATGCGGTCCTGCGCCATGCGTTCGCGCCGGGCGATGATCGCGGCGGTGTCGATCTGCGCCTTGGCGACGATCGCCGCCGCTTCGGATCGGGCGTGCTCGATCATCGCGGCGGCGTCCTGCTCCGCCCCGGCGATCCGTGCGGCATAGTCGGCGCGCAGCGCCTCCGCCTCGGCGCGCAGCGCCTTGGCCTCCTCCAGCTGGCGACGGATGGCGGCGATCCTGGCATCCAGCCCTGCGGCGATCGTGCGATGAACGCCCTTCCACAGCACGATGGCGATGAACAGCAGCATCGCCAGACTGACCCATGCGCCGGGGCCGATGACGCCGAAGGCGGCGGGCTGGGTGTGCTCGCCGCCATCGCCGCCGGAATGCCGTTCGACCAAGGCGGTCTGGTCCTCGGCGGTCAGGGCAACGGAGGCATCAGCCATGATTCATCACTTCCCTTGCCGCCGCACGGGCGGAGGCGGCATCGACCTCGATCCCGGCGAGGCGCCGGACCACGTCCTGCACCGCCTCGCCCGCGATCGCCTCGATCTGGGCGCCGGCCCGATCGCGCGAGGCGGCGATGCGCCCCTCGGCCTCGTTCAAATCGGCATCGATGCGCTGCTGGGCGGTGGCGAGCCGGGCTTCGGATTCAGCCGCGGCGCGCGCCTTGGCCTCCGCGATCAGCGCGCGGGCCTGGGCGCGGCGGGCGTTTTCCTGTTCGCGCCACGCCGCTTCCTGCCGGTCGGCCTCGTCCCGCGCGGCCTGCGCGGCGGCGAGATCGCCGGAAATCTGCGTGTCGCGCAGGGCGACCGTATCCATCACCCTGGGCACCATCCCCCGTCCGACCACGAAAAAGACAAGGCCGAAGAACACCAGCAGCCAGAAGATCTGGCTGGTATAGGTCTCCGCAAGCTGTTCGATCTGGGGCATGGGCGTGAGGGCCTGTCGTCAAAAAACCGGTCGCCCCCGCCCCGCCGCAGCGACGGGCGGGCGGGGCGGAGGCGGGGTGCTCAGGTAAAGATCAGCAGAGCGGCGATGACGAACGCCAGCAGGCCGAGAAGCTCGGCACCGGCGAAGCCGATGAACAGGCGGCCCTGCTGGCCGTCGGCAGCGCCGGGATTGCGCAGCGCGCCTTCGAGATACTTGGCGAACACGTTGCCCACGCCGATCGAGGCGAGGCCCGCACCGATCGCGGCAAGGCCCGCTCCCAGCAGCTTGGCGGCTTCAGGTTCCATGACAAAACTCCTTTGAAAAATTCCGTAGGTGAAACAGCTCAGTGAAGGTTCTCGGCGTCGTTGATATACAAGGATGTCAGCAACGCGAAGACATAGGCCTGGATGGCGGAGACCAGCACTTCGAGCGCCACGATCCCGACCATCAGCGCCAGGCTGGGGATGGCGATCAGCACGCCATAGACAGGGCCGGCATTGATCCCGCTGATGACGAAGCTCGACAGCACCTCCAGCAGGACGTGCCCGGCCATCATCGCGACGAACAGCCGCAGCGCCAGGCTGAAGGGGCGCACCATAAACGAGATGAACTCGATCGGCGCGATCACCGGGATCATCGGCCAGGGTGTGCCGTGGGGCACGAACAGGCTGAAGAAGTGCAGGCCGTGCCGCGCGAAGCCGACGATCAGGACGATCGAGAAGCTGAGGATGGCAAGCACCCCGGTGACGGTGAAATGGCTGGTGAAGGTGAAGGGGTGCAGGCCGACGACGCCCAGCGGCAGCAGGCCGAGGAGGTTGGCGAACAGGATGAACATGAACAGCGAGAAGATATAGGGCACGTACTTGCGCCCCGCTTTGCCGACATTGGCGGCCAGCATGTCGTCGATGAAGCCGGTGGCGCTTTCCACGGCCATCTGCCAGCGGCCGGGCACCACCTGCCGCTTCATCCCGCCGACAACGAAGGCCCACAGCGCAAAGGCGGCGATCGCCATCCACAGCGCGCTGTTGGTGAACGCGATGTTGACGCCCGCCAGCTCCCAATCCGCGGAGCCGAACAGCGGCTCGATCGTGAACTGGTGCATCGGGTCGATCTTGGCCTGTTCGGCTGCCACCTTGGTCCCCGCGTCCTTGCATATTCGCAGCGCGGCGCCCTTCCTGCCCTTGCGGGGTCAGTCGGGGCGCCGGCTCGCAATCCGGAAGATGTTCCTGAAGGCGACGCCGATCCCGAGGAACAGCATCACCATCAGACCCCAGGGCGCGGTTCCGGCAAAGGCATCGATGACCCAGCCGATCACTGCACCACCGAGCATCCCACCGAGCAGTTCCGCCAGCACCCGGTTGCCGAGCCGGTAATTGGCGTCGGTCCCCTGCGCACGCGGCCGGTTGCGCTGATCCTCCCGCTCTTGGGCAGCCCGCAGCCGCTCCTCAAGCGCGCCGATCCGCGCGTCCTCGCCGATAGAATCCCGTGTGGGCGGTTCATCGCTCATGCCTGCTTCCTCTAACGAAGAATGCGACAAGGGCAATCAACTGCCCGCCGAGGGCGCGGACCCCCTAGACGGGGGTCCGGGTCGAGTCAACCGGCCCGCAGGCGGGCGGAATGTGCGGGAAAAGACTGTCGGCCGCGCGCGGATGGCCGGATGATGACGGCCTCAGGGGCAGCGCGGGTCGCGCACCGGCGGAGCGCTGCTGCGGGTCTGCCAGCTGCCGTCGGGCGCCTGGTACTTCTCCCCCGGCACGGTGCGGGCGATCGCCAGGCAGCCGGCGGTGAAGGCATATTCCTCCAGCGTGGCGCCGGCTGCCTGGGCCTTCTCGGCATAGAGCGCGCGGCGGCGGATGTTGATGTCATCGACGATGCTGCGCAGCGCCCGGTCGGCCTGCCCGACGATGCCGAGATAGCCGTCGGTCCGCTCCCCCACCTGACCGCTGGCGCGCGCGGCCTCGTAGGCCGGGTCGCGCTGCGCCTGGGCCGGCGCGGCGAGCGCCAGCACCGACAGCACGGCGGCCGCGAGCAGCGTCCCGAAACGGGCCGAGGGGGAGAGGGTGGTGGTGCGGTTCATCAGAAAATACCCGGGTTCTGTTCGATCGTGTTGCCGGCATCGGCCGCCAGCCGGTAGATGACTTCCTGCTTGATGTTGATGTTGAGCTCGATGACGATCGGCTCCTCGGGCGCACTGACTGTGATGCAGCCGCCCGCCAGGCCACAGCCCAGCACCACCATCGCCCAGATCGCGCCGCGCCCCGCCCTGATCCCCTGTGCCATGGGACCCCTATGGGCGGGCAGTCGCGGACTGGTCAATTGCGAACGGGTCATGGGACTTCCTCTCTGTCGGAGGGCTGAACGAGCGCGCGGACAAGGTCGTCCGCGTCCGGGGGATCGGGGGCCGCATCGGCGGGAGCATCGGGGGCCGGCAGGCCGTCGCTCTGGGGGCGGATCGGGTTGCCTGCGGCGTCCAGCAGGCCCAGTTCGCGCGGGTCGCGGATCGCGGCGGGGTCGTAGATGCCGCGGATCGAGTTGAACAGCGTGTAGAACGGCGCCCGGATGTTCACCTCGAAGCGGATCGGCAGGCCGGCCAGTGCGCGGGTGATGATATTGCGCCTCGCCCCAATCCCCTGGCTGACCCCGTCGAAGCGCACGCGGGTGACGATCTCCCCGGTCAGCGATCCGTCGGCCTGGACCATCAGCTGCCGGTAATCGAGCGAGCGCAGCGCGTCGAAGGCGAAGTTGGCCGTCGGCGACAGGTCCTCGTAGGTCAGTTCCCCGACATACGAGATGTTGCCGCCTGGCGGTCGCGAGACCAGCAGGCCGCCCTCCACGCTGCCATTGCCCTCGCGGTCGAAGACCACCGGCAGCGTGCCATCGAGAGTGCCGGCGG
>JACIYY010000301.1 GCA_014359685.1 Porphyrobacter sp.
GCGCGCCCGAGCTTGCGGCGGGCGACTGCACGGCCGGCGGCGCGACGCTCTACGGGCGCATCGCCATCGCCAATGCCCGCCCCGAATTCGCCGGGCCGCTGCGCTGGGATCGCCTGTCCTGTGACGGCGCGCTGGTGCTGGCCCGCTCTACCATCGAGCTCGATCTGGAGAGCGACCAGCGGCTCGACGGGGTCGAGGGCGAGGCAGCGCTGGCGCTGGGCGCCGGGCAGGCGCCTCAGGGACGGCTCGCCGGATTGTCGGGTCCGGTGCGGTTCACCTGGCGCGGCGGCGACCTGACCGCGCGCTACGCGCTGGAGGGGCGCGGCATCGCCACGCCGCAGGCGGCGCTGGCGCGGCTGACGCTCGACGGTGCGCTGCGGACCCGCCGCGATTTCGAGCGCGTCGAGCTGGATGCGCAGGCCAGCGGCGCGGGGCTGGCGATGGATGGGGCGCTAGACGCGGCGCTGGGCGATGCGGCGCGGGCCACCGGGGGCACGCTGCTGGAGCCGATCCTGCGGCAGGTCCGCGCCACGTTGGCGGCGCAGGCGCCGGGCAGCACGTTCTCCGCCGACCTGATCGCCCGCCGCACCGGGCAGCGACTGTCGCTGGTGGTGCCGGCGGCGCGGCTGCGCGGCGGTTCGGGCGCGGTGCTGCTGGCGCTGTCACGCGCCCAGCTGGCGGCCGGCGGGGCGGGGCCGGCGGTCCTCTCCGGCAATCTGGTCACTGGCGGGCCGCTGCCGCGCATCGCCGCGCGGCTCGATCGCGGCGCCGATGGCATAAGGGTGCGCGCGAGCATGGCGCCCTACCGTGCCGGGGGCGCGGTGCTGGCCTTGCCGGAGCTGATTCTGGCGCAGGATCGCGGCGGGGCGCTGCGCTTTGCCGGCGATCTGCGCGCCAGCGGCCCGCTGCCGGGCGGGGCGGTCGAGGCGCTGGTCCTGCCGCTGTCGGGGCGCTGGTCGCCCGCCGGCGGGCTGGCGCTATGGGGCGGTTGCACCCAGCTGCGCTTCGACCGGCTGCGCTATGCCAACCTCTCGCTCGACGGGCGGCGGCTGACGCTGTGCCCGCCGCCGGGGCGGGCGATCGTGCGGGCCGCGCCCGGGGCTGCCCTCAGCATCGCGGCCGGCGCACCCTCGCTGCGGCTCAACGGGCGGCTGGGGGAGACGCCGATCGCGCTCGCCAGCGGCCCGGTCGGCTTCGCCTGGCCGGGGACGCTGACCGCGCGCCAGGTCAATGTCGCGCTCGGCCCGGCGGCAACCGCCACCCGCTTCGCCATTGCCGACCTGACCGCGCGGATCGGGCGCGAGATTGGCGGCCGCTTCGCCGGCGCCGACGTGCTGCTGTTCGCCGTCCCGCTCGACCTGCGCGATGCGGGCGGCACCTGGCGTTATGCC
Organism: Porphyrobacter sp.; assembly: GCA_014359685.1. Lineage (GTDB taxonomy): Bacteria > Pseudomonadota > Alphaproteobacteria > Sphingomonadales > Sphingomonadaceae > Croceibacterium. The sequence continues at coordinate 1,392 of JACIYY010000301.1, forward strand.
GACGGGCGCCTGACGCTGACCGACGGGGCGTTCCGGCTGGTGGATCGCGAGCAGGACCTGCCCCGGTTCGAGCCGCTGGTGGCGCGGGATGCCACGCTGGCCCTCGCCGACAACCGCATAAGTGCGCAGGCGCTGCTGCGAGAGCCGGTCAGCGACCGCGCGGTCAGCCGCGTCGATCTGCGCCACGACCTGGCCACCGGCATCGGCAGCGCCGATCTGACGGTGCCGGGGCTGCTGTTCGACGCGGCGCTGCAACCGGTCGCGCTGACCCCGCGCGCGCTGGGCGTGGTCGCCAACGTGGCGGGCACGGTCAGCGGCAGCGGGCGCATCGACTGGAGCCCGCAGGCGCTGACCAGCACCGGTGCCTTCTTCACGGCCGGCCTCGATTTCGCCGCCGCCTTCGGCCCGGTTCGCGGAGCAGTGGGGACGGTGCGCTTCACCGACCTGATCGGCCTCACCACCGCGCCGGGCCAGAGGCTGCGGGTGGCGGCGATCAATCCGGGGCTGGAGGTCACCGACGGCACGATCGGCTTCCAGCTGCGCGACGGCGAGGTGCTGGCGGTGGAGGGCGGCAGCTGGCCGTTCTATGGCGGGACACTGACGATGCGCCCGCTCGCGATCCGCTTCGGAGCGCCGGAGGAGCGCACCTTCGTGTTCGTGATCGACGGGCTCGACATGGCGCTGTTCGTGGCCCGCGCCGGGATTGCCAACCTGTCGGCCGCCGGCACTCTCGATGGCACGCTGCCGGTGGTCTTCGACCGCGAGGGCAATGGCA
>JACIYY010000302.1 GCA_014359685.1 Porphyrobacter sp.
CGTGCCGATTTATGCCGAGGCGCTGGCCCGGCTGGGCATCGAGCGCGCCTTCGTGGTGTCCGGGGACGAAGCGCTGGACGAGCTCAGCCTGGCAGGCGGCAACACGCTGGCCGACGTCGCGGGAGGCCAGGTGAGCCTCACCCGCATCGACGCCGCCGCCGCCGGCCTGCCGCACGCCCCCGTTGCGGCCTTGCGCGGTGGCGATGCCACCCACAACGCCGCCGCCCTGCGCGCGCTGCTGATGGGGCAGCCCGGCCCCTATCGCGACGCCGTGCTGTTCAATGCGGCCGCCGCGCTGCTGGTGGCAGGGGTGGTTGCGGACTGGCCCGCCGGGGTCGAGCAAGCGGCCGAGGCGATCGACCGCAGGCTGGCCAGGGCGCTGCTCGACTGCTGGATTGCCATCGCGAGCTGAACCGGCGGGCCAGCCCGTATGGACATCGCTGTTTTCTCCCCGTCGACACACCCCGCCGCACGCGGCATAGCCGCGCCCGATGGACAGACTTTCGCAAATCTGCGCGGTCAAGCGCGAGGAGCTGCAGGCGCGGCGCGCGCACGCCACGCTGGATGACCTCGACCGCGTTGCCGCCGCTGCCACACCGCCGCGCGGCTTTGCCGCTGCCCTGGCCGCGCGGGCTGCCACCGGCTTCGCGCTGATCGCGGAAATCAAGAAAGCCTCGCCCTCCAAGGGATTGATCCGCGAGGATTTTCGTCCAGCCGAGCATGCCATCGCCTACCAGCAAGGCGGCGCCGCCTGCCTCTCGGTTTTGACCGACGCGCCCCATTTCCAGGGTCACGAGGCGTTCCTGACCGATGCCCGCGCCGCCTGCGCCCTGCCGGTGCTGCGCAAGGATTTCACCATCGACCCGTGGCAGGTGGCTGAAGCGCGCAGCATCGGGGCCGACGCCGTCCTGCTGATCGTTGCCGCGCTGGAGGATGCGCAGATGGCGGAGCTCGAGGCCGCCGCGCTCGAACGCGGGATGGACGTGCTGGTGGAGGTCCATGATCCCGCCGAGATGGAGCGCGCCGCGCGCCTGCGCTCGCGCCTGATCGGCATCAACAACCGCGACCTGCGCACCTTCCGCACCGATCTCGCGGTGACCGAGCGGCTGGCCCCGCTGGCGCCGGAGGGCGCGTTGCTGGTGGGCGAGAGCGGCATCGCCGGCCATGCCGACCTGCTGCGCCTCGCCGAAGTAGGGGTCCGCGCGGTGCTGGTCGGCGAAAGCCTGATGCGCGCGCCCGATGTGGCGGCGGCGACCCGCGCGCTGCTGGGCGGCTGAGGGCGCGCCGGCGCATGGGTCCCGGCCTTATCGCGAGCCTCGAGAAGGTGGCCGTATGACGGGCCCGCTCAGCCATCTCGACGAGCACGGCCAGGCGCGGATGGTCGATGTCGGCGGCAAGCCGGACAGCGCCCGCGCTGCCATCGCCGCAGGCCGGATCCGCATGTCCGCGCAGGCGCTCGCCGCGATCCGCGACGGCAGCGGCCCCAAGGGCGACGTGCTGGCCGTGGCGCGCGTCGCCGGGATCATGGCGGCCAAGCGCACCGGCGAGCTGATCCCTTTGTGCCACCCGCTTGCGCTCGATGCGGTGAGCGTCGACTTCGCCTTCGAGGAAGACGCAATCGCCGTCACCGCGCGGGCCTCCCTCACTGGCCGGACCGGAGTAGAAATGGAAGCGATGACAGCGGTTTGCATCGCGCTTCTGACAATCTATGACATGGCTAAGGCGATCGACAAAGGCATGGTGATCGAGCAGGTGCGGCTGCTTGCAAAGTCCGGCGGCAAGAGCGGCCCGTGGCGGGCGCCGGACAGCCCGGCCGTATGACCGCCTCGTCCGCCCCACCGGCACCGATTCCGCTGGCCGAGGCGCAGGCCCGGCTGCTCGCCATGGTCGAGCCGCTGGGCGCCGAGCCGATCCCGGCGGAGGCCGCTACCGGGCGGTTCCTCGCCGCCGATCTGCTTGCCCGCCGCACCCAGCCGCCCGCCGATCTGTCGGCCATGGATGGCTACGCCGTGCGCGCCGACGACCTCGCCGGTCCGTGGCGGGTGGTCGGGCGCAGCGCCGCCGGCCACCCCTTCGGCGGGCCGGTCGCAGGCGGGGAGGCGGTGCGGATCGCCACCGGTGCGCTGCTGCCCGAAGGCACCGGCGCGGTGCTGCTGCAGGAGGAGGCCGAGCGCGAAGGCGACACGCTGCGCCTCGCTCCCGACGGCGCGCCCGATGCCCGGCACATCCGCCGCGCCGGCTTCGATTTCCGGGCCGGCGAGCTGCTGCTGGCGCGCGGCGCGCGGATCGGTCCGGCGCAACTGGCGCTCGCCATCTCGGGCGGGCACAGCGCGCTGCCGGTCGGGCGCCGGCCGACAATGGCGGTGCTCGATAGCGGCGATGAGCTGGTCGCCGATCCCGCCGCCTGCGCAGACCACCAGATCCCCGCCTGCAATGGCGCGATGATCGCCGCGATGGCCGCGCCGCTCGCCCGCAGCATGATCCGGATCGGCCCGGTGGCGGACGATCCGGAGGCGCTCGCCGCCGCGCTCGCACAGGCCGACGGCGCCGACGTGCTGGTCACAAGCGGCGGCGCCTCGGTCGGCGAGCGCGATCTGGTGCGCCCGGCGATCGAGCGCTGGGGGGCGACGATCGCCTTCTGGCGGGTGGCGATGCGGCCGGGCAAGCCGGTGCTGGTTGCCCGTCGCGGGCGGCAATGGGTGATCGGTCTGCCCGGCAATCCGGTGTCGAGCTACGTCACTGCGGTGCTGTTCGTGCTGCCGCTGCTGCGAGCGCTGGCCGGCGCCACCGGCGCGGCCCGGCTGCCGCTCTCGCTCTGCGCGCCCCTTTCAGCGCCGCTGCCCGCCACCGGCGCACGGCTGGAATTCATCCGCGCCGTCCTTGGCGCTGACGGCGTCACGCCGCTGCGCGAGCAGGACAGCAGTGCGCTGGCCAGCCTGGCCGCCGCCAACGCGCTGATCGAGCGCCCGGCCGGCGCGGCGCCGGCGCGCGCCGGAGAAGCGGTGCGGGTGCTGCCGTTGGGGGATGTTGGATTCGCTTGACGGGCGCCTTGCGGTTGCATAGTTGTTCCTCGTTCGTTCACGGATTGACCGGTCGAGGAGGCCACCATGCTCACCGCCAAGCAGCACGAGCTTCTGCTGTTCGTCCAGCGCCGGCTGGAGGAGACGGGGATTTCCCCCAGCTTCGAGGAGATGAAGGAGGCGCTCGACCTCAAGAGCAAGTCGGGCGTCCACCGGCTGATCTCGGCGCTGGAGGAGCGCGGTTTCATCCGCCGCCTGCCCAATCGCGCGCGCGCGCTGGAGGTGGTCCGCCCGCCCGAGAATCAGCGCAGCGATAGCCGGGGGCCGGTCGCGCAGGCAGTGCGCCCGCCGCGTGCCGTGCCGCAGCCCGCCAACGACGTCGTCGAAATCCCGCTCCATGGCCGCATCGCCGCCGGGGTCCCGATCGAGGCGCTGGAGGACAGCCGGATGCTGCCGGTCCCAGCCGCGCTGCTCGGCGCGGGCGAGCATTATGCGCTGGAAGTGTCCGGCGATTCGATGGTCGAAGCCGGCATCCTCGATGGTGATTACGCGCTGGTGAAGCGCACCGATGTCGCGCGCGACGGGGAGATCGTGGTGGCGCTGATCCGGGGGGAGGAGGCGACGCTGAAATATCTGTGGCGGGAGAACGGAATGGTCCGGCTCGACCCGGCCAACGCCGCCTACGAGGCGCAGATCTATCCGCCTCAGGACGTGGTGGTGCAGGGCAAGCTGGCGGGATTGCTGCGCCGCTATCACTAATAGGCACCGCGGCGACCGTGCGGCGGACTCAGCGCCCGCCCGCTCCGCGCCACCATCCGTGCCGGCCCTGCCCGTCGGCCACCGCTGTCACGCGCGGCGGGTCGGAGAGGACGATCGCCAGCCCGCCGGTTTCCTCCAGCATCCGCCGGTCGGCTTTCAGCCAGCGCGGGCGGCACGGGCGCGGCAGCCGACGGTCGGACACAACGATGTCGGCCGCAGCACAGGCCCGCGCCAGTTCCTCCAGTTCCACCAGGTTGCGGCTCCGGCTCATCAGCACGCTCCACTCGCGCCCCGCCCGGCGCAGCGTCATCGCACAGAAATCGGCGCTGCACCGCGCGCCCGGCCATTGCGCGAGCGGCAGCGGATCGCCGATGAAGCCGGCGAGTTCGGCCAGGTTGTCGCGGGCAAAGCGGCTGCGCGTGTCGCGCAGCATCAGCAGCCGCTCGCCCTCCCCCGCAATCCCGACATGGCGCCCGTCGCCGGAGATCAGCAGGTCAGGGATCGGCGTCGTCGCCAGCAGCATCACCGCCAAGGCCGCGGGCACCAGCCCCAGCAGCCGTGGCCGCCCGCGCCACAGCGCCAGCCACAGCAGACCGCCCACGAACAGCGCGAAGGTCGCCCCGCTCATCTGCGGCATCATCTTCACCGCGCCCGGCTGCGCGGCGGTGACATGGGCAATCGCCAGCAGCAGGTCGAGCGATTGCCCGGCCAGCCACCACACCGGCGCACCCAGACCCACCAGATCGAGCGCCAGCGCCAGCGCGATCAGCGGCATCGACACGAACGTCGTCAGCGGGATGGCGACCACATTTGCGAGGGCGCCATAGAAGCCGGCACGGTGGAAATGGAACAGCACGATCGGCATCAGCGTGAACTCGATCACCAGGCCGGTGATCAGCAGCATCGCCAGGTTGCGCCCCAAGCGGCGGGCCCAGGCGTCGTCGCGCGGCGCGAGGAAAGCGCGCACCGGTGCCGACGAATGGAGCGCGACGATGGCGATGACGGCGGAAAAGCTCATCTGGAAGCTCGGCCCGATCAGCGATTCGGGCCACAGCAACAGCACGAAGAGCGCGCCCACCGCGACCATCCGCAGCGACAGCGGTTCCCGCCCCAGCGCCAGCGCGATCAGCACCAGCACGGCCCCGATGCAGCTGCGCACGGTCGGCACCTCGGCACCGGTCAGCAGCGTATAGGCGATCCCCGCCAGCGCCCCGCAGGCGGCGGCGACCAGCGGCAGCCGCACCCGCAGCGCCAGCCACGGCCACAGCGCCAGCAGTCTGATCGCCAGCACATAGGCAGCCGCGATCACCGCGCTGACATGCAGGCCACTGATCGAGAGCAGGTGGGTCAGCCCGGCATCGCGCATCGCCACCTCGTCAGCCTCCGCGATGGCGCCGCGGTCGCCACTGGCGAAGGCCGCCGCGATGCTGCCGGCCGAACCGTCGAGGCGCGCCCGAACATGCTGCGACAGCCGCCGCTGGAGTGCGGCGATCGGCGCGCCATCCTTGGTGGCCGGCTCCACCAGCTCGATCGGCCCCTGCGCGCTGCCGGTGGCGGCATAGCCCTGGAACCACGCCGCGCGGGCGAAGTCATAGCCGCCCGGCAGCATCGGCGAGGCCGGCGGCATCAGCATCGCGCGCAGGCGCACCACTGCCCCTTCGGAGAGGCCGGGCCGATCCTGCGCCAGCGGAACATTGATCCGGACCTTGATCGCCCGGCCGCTATCCGGCTCGCGCGCCGCCAGCACCAGCCGGACG
>JACIYY010000303.1 GCA_014359685.1 Porphyrobacter sp.
CCCGGACACCACGAAGGCGCGCTCGATGCCCAGCCGGGCCAGCGCCTCGGCATAAATCGGCACGTAATCGGGCCGGGCGATCCCGACCAGCTGGTGGCGGACCCCGGCCGGGTTGGTCAGCGGGCCGGTCAGGTTGAAGATCGTGCGCCGGCCCAGCGCCTTGCGGATCGGCATGATGCGGGCCATCGCCGGGTGGTGCTTGCCGGCGAACAGGAAGGCGATGCCCAGATCGGCCAAGGTCGCCTCCGCCGTCGCCATCGCCCGGTCAAGGTTCAGGCCCAGCGCCTCCAGCGTGTCGGCCGCGCCGGCCTTGCTGCTGGCGGCGCGGTTGCCGTGTTTGGCCACCGGCACGCCGCAGGCCGCGACCACGATCGCGACGGCGGTGGAGACGTTGAGCGTGTGGTGCCCGTCACCGCCGGTGCCACAGACGTCGATTGCGTTGGCCGGCGCCGCGACCGGCAGCATCCGGGCGCGCATCGCCCGCACCGCTCCGGCGATTTCCGACGCAGTCTCGCCCCGGTCGGAAAGGGCGGCGAGGAAGGCGGCGATCGCCTCGTCCGACGGCCCACCATCCAGCATCGCGCCGAACGCGGCCTCCGCCTCTTCCTCCGATAGCGGCCGGTCGATGGCGGGCAGGCCGGTCACGCCGGCTGCATCGCCGCGATCCCGCACAGGCGCAGGAAGTTGGCGAGAAGAGCATGGCCATGTTCGGTGGCGATGCTCTCCGGGTGGAATTGCACCCCGTGGATCGGCAGCGTCGTATGGCGAAAGCCCATCACGCAGGTGCCGTCGAGGCCGGGGGTCTCGCTCTCCGCGTTGACCACCAGGCATTGGGGAATGTCCTCGACGATCAGCGAGTGATAGCGGGTGGCGGTGAAGGGGGAGGGCAGGCCGGCGAAGATTCCGCTGCCATCGTGCGAGACGAGGCTGGTCTTGCCGTGCATCAGCCCGCCGCGCGTCACCCGCCCGCCGAAATGCTGACCGATCGCCTGATGGCCGAGGCAAACCCCCAACAGCGGCCGCCCGGCATCGGCGCAGGCGGCGACCAGATCGAGGCTGATCCCCGCCTCGTTGGGCGTGCACGGGCCGGGCGAGATGAGGAAGCCAGCGGCGCCGCTTGCCAGCGCCTGTGCGGCCGACAGCGCATCGTTGCGCGCGACCTCAACCTCGGCGCCCAGCTCCATCAGGTAATGGACCAGGTTGAAGGTGAAGCTGTCGTAATTGTCGATGACCAGGATCATGGGGCGCCCTTTCCTGCACGGCCCGTGCGCGTGCAAGCGAAACCGTCCGGATTACGGGGCAGGGATGAAATACGGACCCACGCGCCAGAACCATCATCGCCGGGCTGTAGCGGCCCCGACGGTCGGCAGTCGTTTCCCCGCCGATCACTGCCCGAACCCGGCCTCGCTTGCCAGGCGCGCCGCCTCCTTCGCCGCCGCTAGCAGCGCGGCGGCCTTGGCTTCGCATTCGCGCTGTTCCGATGCGGCATCGCTATCGGCGACGATGCCGGCGCCGGCCTGGACGTGCATCACCCCGTCCTTGACCACTGCGGTCCTGAGCACGATGCAGCTGTCGACCGAGCCGTCGGGCGCGAAATAGCCGACCCCGCCGGCATAGGCGCCGCGAGTCTCCGGCTCCAGCTCGGCGATGATCTGGCAGGCGCGGATCTTCGGCGCACCCGAGACGGTCCCGGCGGGAAACCCCGCGAACAGCGCATCGAGCGCATCGCGCCCCTGCGCCAGCCGGCCGACCACATTGCTGACGATATGCATCACATGGCTATAGCGTTCGATGGTGAAGCTGGCGGTGACCGCCACGCTGCCGGCGCTCGCCACCCGCCCGACATCGTTGCGCCCCAGATCGAGCAGCATCAGGTGCTCGGCGCGTTCCTTGGGATCGGCGAGCAGGTCGATTTCGGCGGCGCCGTCCTCCTCGTCGGTGCGGCCGCGCGGGCGGGTGCCGGCGATCGGACGCACCGTCACCTCGCCGTTGCGCACCCGCACCAGGATTTCCGGGCTGGAGCCGACCACCGCGAAGCCGGGCAGGTCGAGGAAATAGAGGAACGGCGAAGGGTTCACGCGGCGCAGCGCGCGATACAGCGCGATCGGCGGCAGCGGGAACGGGCAGGTGAAGCGCTGCGCCAGCACCACCTGAAAGATGTCGCCGGCAGTGATGTAGTCCTTCGCGCGGGCGACCATCGCGGCGTAATCGCCGGGCGCCATCGCCGGGGTCAGCGCCAGATCAGCCAGATCGCCGCCACGCAGCGGCGCCACGGGCGGCGGCACTGGTCCGGCGAGCCGCCGCAGCCCGGCATCGATCCGCTCGCCTGCCCGTTCGACGGCCCGGTCGATAGCCGGGTTGGCCGCGCCGTCGGCGGCGCCGCCATCGGGCCACAGCGGCGCAACGCAGAACAGCGCATCGCTCAGCCGGTCGAACACCAGGATCAGCGTCGGGCGCACGAACAGCATGTCGGGCAGGTCCAGCGGACTGGCGGGCGCGCGCGGCAGGCTCTCCACCAGCCCGATCGTCTCGTAGCCGAAATAGCCGACCAGGCAGGCCAGGGCCGGCGGCAGTTCGGCGGGCACTGCGATGCGGCAGGCGGCGGCAAGCGTGCGCAACTCCGTCAGGCTGTCGCCCGGCAGCGGCACGAAGGCGGCGCGGTCGTGCTGCCAGTCGCGGTTGATGGCAGAGGCGCGGCCGGTCGCGCGATAGACGAGATCGGGGTCGAGGCCGAGCAGGCTGTAACGGCCCCGCATCACCCCGCCTTCGACCGATTCCAGTAGGAAATCGCCGCGCCCCGGCTCGATCAGCTTCAGCGCGGCGCCCACCGGCGTTTCGGTGTCGGCGACCACGCGACGCCACACCAGCGCCCCCTCTCCGACGGCGAGCTGGCGGCGCGCGGCCTCGGCGTTCTCCACGGCGTGCAGCGCGCGCGCCCTAGTTGCCGCGGCCGGTCAGCTGCGCCGCCACCGCCTCGATCGCCGCCGGGTTGCGCTCGATCCCGACCGCGCCGCTGACTGCGGCGACGAACTGCTGTGCATATTCCTCGCCCGTGACAGTGCCGAGCTGGGCGAGAGTAGCGCCCACGATGGGATCGTCGGCCGGCACTTCGGGCGCGACGATGTCCTCCAGCGCGACCACGAACCAGCCATTGTCGCCGCGATCGTCCAGCTTCTTGACGGTGCCTTCGGCCATCGAGAAGAACAGCGCGATCGGCGGGGGCACCTGCCCGGCGCGGGAAAGGTCCTCGCGGCTCAGGCTCAGGCGGTCGGGCGATGGCAGCGCCGGCTCTTCAGCCTGCAATGCGGCGGCGAGCGTGCTGCCGGACGCGATCCGCCGGATCACCCGGTCGGCTGCGGCGCGCGCGGCGCGGGCGCCCTGGTCGCGGCGCCAGAGGGCAGCGACCTGCTCGCGAATTTCGCTCAGCGGCGCGACGGCGGAAGGCGTGACCTGCGCCACGTCGAAGATCGCGTAACGCTCGCCGCGTGCCAGCTCGGCCAGCTGCGGCTCCCCCTCGGGCATCTCGAAGGCGGTGGACAGCAGCGGGGTCAGCTCCGCCGGCACACTCTCCCCGGCCACGCCATAGATCGCGCCGTCGGCGGTGGCGGGGCGGGTGGTGGTCAGCGACAGGTCCAGCTCGCGCGCAATGTCGGACAGGCTCTCGCCATCCTGCAACCGCTCGTCCACCCGGCCGAGCAGTTCGGCAAAGGCAGCCTGGCGCTGTTCCTGCGCGAGTGCGGCGGCGATCTGCGGACGGACCTGCGCCAAGGTACGCGCCGGGATCCGCGAGACGTCCTCCACCTGTAGCACATACCAGCCCAGCCCGCCGCGCGCCGGCGCGGTGAGCGTGCCCGGCGCGGCGGCGAACCCGGCATCGGCGACGGCGGCAGAGGCGAGGCTGGTCAGCTGCGCCCGCGTGACCGGACCGATGGCCGTGGTCCGCAGCCCCTTGGATTGCGCCGCCTCGGCCAGCGTGGCGCCGCCGCGCACCTCCTCGATGATCGACTGCGCGGCGGCCTGCGTCGGGACCACCAGCTGCGTGAAGCGCCGCTCCTCGCGCGCGGCATATTTCGCCCGGTCGCGGCGGAAGGCCTGCTCGATCTGCGCCTCGGTCGGCGGCGGCAGGTCACCCAGCGCGCTCGGCTCGATGATCGCGTAACGGATCACGCGCCGTTCCGGGCGGATGTAGCGGTCTCTCGTCCGGTTGTAATAATCGCGCAGCTGTGCCGGTGTGGGTCCGGCGTCGGGGGCATAGGCGGCGGCGGGCAGCAGGGCGATCGCGCCCTCTCGCCGTTCGCGCAGCAGCGAGGCGTAACGGCGGCCGATGCTCGCCGGCATCACCGGCGACAGCGACACCGGGGTCAGCAGCTGGCGCGCGAGCAGCCCCATGGCGAGGTCCTGGCGCACGGCCTCCTCGGTCAGCCCGCGCTGTGCGATGGCGGCGCGGAAGGCGGCCGCGTCGAACTGCCCATCGGGGCCGCGAAAGGCGGGCAGCTGCACCAGCTCGCTGTCCACCAGCCGGTCGCCGGCGCGCAGGCCATGATCGCGGGCGAACTCCGCCAGCGCGGCGCGCTGCACCATCTGGTCGAGCACCTCGTCGAGGCCGCCCTGCGCGACGAACGCCTCCATCGTCAGCGTCGGGAACTCCTGGCGGACCTGTTCCAGAGCGCT
>JACIYY010000304.1 GCA_014359685.1 Porphyrobacter sp.
TGGTCGAGCACCTCGTCGAGGCCGCCCTGCGCGACGAACGCCTCCATCGTCAGCGTCGGGTTCTCCTGGCGGACCTGTTCCAGAGCGCTGGTGGCATTCATCGACAGCTCGGCGGCGTCGATCCGCTCGTCCCCCACCACGGCCACCCGGTCACCGCCGGCGATCCCGCCGAACGTTCCGACATTGGCCACATCGGCGCTGGCGAAGGCGAACGCGATCAGGCCGAGGAAGACCAGCGTGACGCCGATGCCGAGCTTCGATTTGAAGAAGGAGCGGAACAGCTGGAGCATGGCGGAGGAGGCACTTCTCGGGCGGGAACGGTGCCGCCACGGCAAGGCGCCGGGCGATCGCGCCGCGCTCTATCCGGGCCGGACCCGCTTCGCAACACCTGCCGCCGGAACCGATGCTAGGGGTCGTTTGCGGACAAGCGGCTTTTGACAAGGATGGTGCGGAGGATTAGCGGGCAGGCACTTTCGGCTCGGGGTGGGCGGCCGCTGCGGCTCGCCCCCTCATCCTGATATTCACGAGGAGTTCGATGGCTCAGCGGCCCTATATTGTCGGCAATTGGAAGATGCATGGCACCCGGTCGATGCTGGCGGAAGCGCGCGCGATCGACCGCGCGGCCGAGCGGCTGATCAAGGTCGAGGTCGCGCTGGCGCCCCCCGCCACCCTGATTCATGCGATCCGCAAGGAAGCCGGGCTGATCGGCGTCGGCGCCCAGGACTGCCACGCGGCCGAAGGCGGCGCGCATACCGGCGATATCTCCGCCGCCATGCTGAAGGATGCCGGGGCCGACTTCGTTATCGTCGGGCACAGCGAGCGGCGCGCCGACCATTGCGAGAGCGACGCGATCGTGCAGCCCAAGGCCCGCTCCGCGCTGGCGGCAGGCCTGGCCGTGATCGTCTGCGTCGGCGAGACCGAGCAGCAGCGCAATGCCGGAGAGGCCGAGCGTGTCGTCGCCGGCCAGCTCGCTGGTTCGCTTCCGCAGGGCGATCTGGTGGCTGACAAGATCGCCGAAAAGATCATCGTCGCATACGAGCCGGTGTGGGCGATCGGCACCGGGCGCGTCCCCACGGTCGAGGATATCGGCGCGATGCATCGCGCGATCCGCGCGAAGCTGGTCGAGATCTACGGCGAGGCGGGGGCCGCGATCCGCATCCTCTATGGCGGATCGGTGAAACCGGAGAACGCCGCCGAGCTGCTGGCGGCGGACGAGGTCGGCGGCGCGCTGGTCGGCGGCGCCAGCCTGACCGCCGAGAGCTTCGTCGGCATCATCGCCGCAGCGGCCGACCGCGACGGCTGAGTGCCGCCGCCTTGCAGGCCCGGACGAGAGGATCAAACCGCCAGACCTCGCCGCCTCCGCCGGCGCCGTCTCAAGCCGGCCCATGCGCGCCTGCGCTTCCGGCACGCGCTTCGTCAGCTCCTCGAACGCGAGCTGCCGGTGCGCAAAATCGAACCGCTGCTCGGCTAACCAGACCCAATAGGTTGTGGTCCATGCCGACCGACCCGCGAAGCGCCGGTGGTCGCCAGGCCGTCGCGGCATCATCGACGGCGCGATCACAATGCAGGGCTGGCCTCGCTTGATCAGCAGCCGCTGGACGCCGTAGCCGCAAGGCCCGGCCTCGTAGCAGAAGTCGAGCGTCACTCCCGGCACTGCCAACGGGGGGCGCTTCACCTCGCGGAAATCGCTGCCGCCGTGGCACCGGGTGCGCATGGCGCGCTGCTGCACGATCAGGCGGGAACCCGAATCATGCGCGCGGACAGCCCAGGGGCTTGGCAGGCCATCGCGGACGCCGCCGAGCTACGGCGCGACAACTGCGAGGCTATCGACGCTTGCGAACAGCAGGCAGCCAGGACCGAGCAGCCGGCGCGATGCACGATCAGAATCAGGAAACCGCCATCTTGAGGGAAGCGCTTGGGGTGGCCCCGCGAAGCCGACCGGCCGCTACGGCGCTTATGGGGAGCGCGCGGCCGGTCGG
>JACIYY010000305.1 GCA_014359685.1 Porphyrobacter sp.
CAGCACCTGACCATGGTCGCGGGCATCCTCGGCGAGGACGAGCTGGAAGAGGGGCTGATGTTCGACGGCTCTTCCATCGAAGGCTGGAAGACGATCAACGAAAGCGACATGATCCTGAAGCCGGATCTGGAGGAGGTCTATATCGACCCCTTCAGCGCCACGCCGATGATGATCGTGTTCTGCGACGTGGTCGAGCCGTCGACCGGCGAGCTGTATTCGCGTGACCCGCGCTCCACCGCCAAGCGGGCCGAGGCCTATCTCAAGACCACCGGCATCGGCGACACCGTCTATGTCGGTCCGGAGGCTGAGTTCTTCATGTTCGACGATGTGCGGTTCGAGGACGGCTATGCCGGATCGGGCTTCCAGATCGACGATGTCGAGCTGCCGACCAACACCGGCACCGAGATCGACGGCGGCAATCTGGGTCACCGGCCGCGCGCCAAGGGCGGCTATTTCCCCGTCGCCCCCGTCGATTCAGCGGTCGACATCCGAGCCGAGATGGTCACCACGATGATGGAGATGGGCCTTCCCTGCGACAAGCACCACCACGAGGTTGCCGCCGCGCAGCACGAGCTGGGCCTGACCTTCGGCACGCTGGTGCAGACCGCCGACCGGATGCAGATCTACAAATATGTCGTCCAGATGGTCGCCAACGCCTATGGCAAGACGGCAACCTTCATGCCCAAGCCGATCAAGGGCGACAACGGGTCGGGGATGCACACCCACATGTCGATCTGGGAGAACGGCAAGCCGACCTTCGCCGGCAACGGCTATGCCGGCCTGTCGGACACGTGCCTGTACTTCATCGGCGGCGTCATCAAGCACGCCAAGGCGCTGAACGCCTTCACCAACCCCACCACCAACAGCTACAAGCGGCTGGTGCCGGGGTTTGAGGCGCCGGTGCTGCTGGCCTATTCGGCGCGCAACCGCTCCGCATCGTGCCGGATCCCCTATGGCTCGGGCGAGAAGTCGCGCCGGGTGGAATTCCGCTTCCCCGACGCCATGGCCAACCCCTATCTGTGCTACTCGGCGCTGCTGATGGCCGGGCTCGACGGCATCCAGAACCGGATCCATCCGGGTGAGGCAATCGACAAGAACCTGTACGACCTGCCGCCGGCCGAGCTGGCCGAGGTGCCGACCGTGTGCGGCAGCCTGCGCGAGGCGCTGCTGGCGCTGAAGGCCGACCAGGACTTCCTGCTGAAGGGCGACGTGTTCACGGCCGACCAGATCGAAGCCTATTGCGACCTCAAGTGGGAGGAGGTGCTCCGCTTCGAGACCACCCCCAGCCCGGTCGAGTTCGATATGTATTACAGCGCCTGATCGCGCCATCCTGCACCACATGGGGGCGTCCGGGCGACCGGGCGCCCCTTGTCGTGTCACACCGCAGGCCGCGCCTGGCGATCGTTGCGATCGGCCCCTTTCCTACGCCACCCGCCGCTTCCTACCGCGATCGTCTCCACAACCCGACGCAGGGAGATGACATGGAACGCAAGGGCATCTTCGATACGGTCCGCGCCATGCTGGGGCGGGGCTTCAAGTCCCACGAGGTCATCGCGCTGGATGCGGCCATCACCAGCGCCGCGCGGCCGGACGATCCCGATCCCGATCCCGATCCCTTCCCGGTGACGGTCAGCGAGCGCGGTATCGAGCTCATCAAGACGTTCGAGGGCTGCGCCCGCAAGGCGCGCGACGGGATGATCGAGGCCTATCCCGACCCCGGCACCGGCGGTGGGCCCTGGACCATCGGCTGGGGCGCCACCGGGCCGGACATCAAGCAGGGCACGCGCTGGGATCAGGACCGCTGCGACCGCCGTCTGCACGAAGATGTCGCCCGCCACGCGCAGGACGTGGTCCGCGCGCTGGAGGGGGCGCCCACCACTCAGAACCAGTTCGATGCGCTGGTCAGCTTCCACTACAACACCGGCGCGATCGGCCGTGCAACGCTGACCCGCAAGCACAAGGCCGGCGACCACGAGGCTGCGGCGGCTGAGTTCCTGCGCTGGAACAAGGCCGGCGGGCGGGTGCTGGCCGGCCTGACCCGCAGGCGCGCCGAGGAGGCGCGGCTCTACCGGTCGTGATCTCGCGGGGCGGCGATCCCGGCCCGCCAGCGCGGCTGGTCAGTCGAGCCGATACTGGCGCTGGCCGCCCGGCGCGCCATCCTTGCTGCCGCCTTTGACGCAGGGCTCTGCACCGGCGGGGGAGGCGCAGACAGCCGCGATCAGCGCCGCCTGCTCGGCATCGGAGAAACGGCGCCAGCCCCGCGCCCCCAGCCGTTCGAGCGGGCGGAAGCGGATCTTGTACTGCATCCGCTGCGATCCCTGCACCCAATAGCCGAGATAGACGTAAGGGAGCCCATCCGCGGCGGCGCGGCGAATATGGTCGAGGATGATGAAGTTGCCCAGATCCTTGCGCCCGCCATCGGGGTCGTAGAAGCTGTAGATCATCGACAGGCCGTCCGCCTGGCGATCGGTCAGGCAGGCGCCGACCAGACGGCCGGCCTCGCCATTCTCCAGCGGTTCGCGATATTCGACGAGCTGGCTGGACACCGCCGTATGCTCGACCATATCGGCATAATCGATCTCGTCCATGGCGGCCATGCCGCCGCCCGGATGCCGCCGGGTAAGATAGGTCTGCAGCAGCGCGAACTGCTCGGCCGTGGCCCAGGGGCGGCATTCCTGCACGATCAGGTCATCGTTGCGGCGCAGCGCCCGCTTCTGGCTGGCAGACGGCGCGAATTCCTGCGCCACCACCCGCACCGAGACACAGGCCCGGCAATCGAGGCAGCTGGGGCGATAGGCGACGGTCTGGCTGCGCCGGAACCCGATACGACCCAGGGCGTCGTTCAGCGCCTCCGCATTGGGTCCCTTCAACTCGGTGAACACCTTCCGCTCGCTGCGCCCCGGGAGATAGGGGCATGGCGACGGGCTGGTCACGAAGAAGCGCGGGAAGCGTACGGACGCCGTCACGGCAGTGGCGATCCTCTATCAGTCGGCTGGTGTCGGACATTGGGCCCCGCAAGACGGGTTACAAGGCTCTCCACCCGAATCCCGGCAACCTAGTTTGATCGGCCCGCAGGGGAAAGCGATCATTTGCCGCCCAGCCGGCCGGCGCCCCGATGCGGGTCAGTTCAGCTCGACCCGGTTCACGGTATAGCCGCGCACCTGCAACGCCGCCACCAGCCGCTCGATCTGGCTGCGATCGCGCGCCTCGCACTCGATATCGGTGACGAGGCCCTTGGCCGGCAGGGTGGTGAAGATGCGCTGGTGGTAGATTTCCAGGATGTTCACGTTGTGAACCTCGAACTCGCGCATCACCTTCATCAGCGCCCCCGGCCGGTCCTGCAGGGTGATCCGCAGCCGGGTGAGCCGGCCCGAACGGGCGAGGTCGCGCAGCAGGACATTGGTCAGCAGCCGGGTGTCGATGTTGCCGCCGCACAGCACCAGCCCCAGCCTGCGCCCGGCGAATCGCTGCGGATGGGCGAGCACCGCAGCCAGCCCGGCGGCGCCGGCGCCCTCCACCACGGTCTTCTCGATCTGCAACAGCAGCGCCACCGCCTGCTCGAGATCGGATTCGGAGACCAGCAGGATCTCGTCCACCACCCGTTCGATGATCCGGCTGGTGAAGGCCCCCGGCTCCTTGACCGCGATCCCCTCGGCCAGCGTGTCGCCGCCGCAGGGCAGGGTTTCGCCGCGTATGCGCGCATACATCGACGGGTAGAGCGCGGCCTGCACGCCGACCACCTCGACCTGCGGATCGCGCGCCTTGGCGACCGTGCCCATGCCCGAGATCAGCCCGCCGCCGCCGATCGGCGTGACGATGGTTTCGATCCCCGGCGCATCGGCGAACATCTCCAGCGCCACCGTGCCCTGCCCTGCGGCGACGTTGGGATCGTCAAACGGATGAACGAAGGTCAGGCCGCGCTCGCGCTCCAGCCGGCGCGCATGGGCATAGGCATCATCGAAGGTTTCCCCCTCCAGCACCACCTGCCCGCCGACGCTTTCGGTCTGCATGATCTTCACCGTCGGGGTGGTCTTGGGCATCACGATGGTGACCGGAACGCCCAGCCGGGTGCCGTGGTAGGACAGGCCCTGCGCGTGATTGCCGGCCGACGCGGCGATCACGCCGCGATCCCGCTGTTCCTGCGAAAGCAGCAGCAGCGCGTTGAGCGCCCCCCGCTCCTTGTAGGCGGCGGTGAACTGCTGGTTCTCGAATTTCAGCCAGATCTCCGCGCCGGTGATCTCCGACAACGTGCGGCTCAGATGCGTGGGCGTGTGGATCACCGATCCGGCGATGCGCCGGGCAGCGGCTTCGATGTCGGCCAGGCCGAGCGCTGCGGTGCCGAGGGTCTGGGTCGCGTTCATAGGCCGCCGGCCGTAACCCAAATCCGCGCGCGAGGGAAACCTTGCGGCAAACATTGCCTTGGCGCGGAGGACGCGGCAGGTGGGCCAGATGGACCACAGCACCTCAGTTGCCTTTCTCGGGCTCGGCGTGATGGGTGGACCGATGGCCGGGCACCTCGCCCGCGCCGGCCACCGCGTCACCGTCTACAACCGCACATCGGCGCGCGCGCTGCAATGGGTCGAGCGGCACAGCGCCGACGGCCTCGACGTCGCCCATGCGGCCACCCCGGCAGAGGCGGCGGCGAACGCGGCGGTGGTGCTGAGCTGCGTCGGCAACGATGCCGATCTGGCCGAGGTCGCGCTGGGCGATGGCGGTGCGCTGGCGGCGATGGCGCCAGGGACGCTGTTCATCGACCACACCACGGTCTCGCCCGCCATGGCGCGGCGAATCGCGGCGGCTGGCGAGGCACGCGGCGTGCTGGCGCTCGACGCGCCGGTCTCCGGCGGCCAGGCCGGGGCCGAGGCCGGGCGGCTGGCGATCATGTGCGGCGGGACTGACGAGGCGATGGCGCGGGCACGCCCGGTGCTGGCGGCCTATGCAGCGCGGATTGTCCATATCGGCGAGGCTGGCGCCGGGCAGAGCGCCAAGGCGGTGAACCAGATCTGCATCGCCGGCACCCTCGCCGGCCTGTCGGAAGCGATTCGTTTCGCCCAAGGCTCGGGGCTCGACATGGCGCGCGTGCTGGAGGCGGTGTCGGGCGGCGCAGCGCAGAGCTGGCAGATGGAGAACCGCTGGACGAGCATGGATGCGGGCGAATTCGACTTCGGCTTCGCCATCGAATGGATGCGAAAGGATCTCGCGATCGCGCTTGCCACCGCCCGCGAGACCGGCGTCGCCCTGCCCGTCACCGCGCTCGTCGACCAGTTCTATGCCGCAGTGCAGGCGCAGGGCGGCGCACGGCAGGACACCAGCGCGCTGATCCGCCATCTGCCCGAGTGCCGGCGATGAACTGCCCCCTGCTGACCGCCACCCTTGCCGCCCTGCTCAGCGGTGCCACTGCGGTGCTGCCCTGCGCGGCGCTGGCCGACACGCTGGTCGACAACGTCAACGGCATCTCGGTCGACCGGCAGGGCAAGGTCACCCGCTTCACCGGAATGGTGATCGGCGACGATGGCAGCGTGGCGCAGCTGCTCTCCCGGCGCGACCGGCGGCCGGAGCGGGTCGATTTCCGCGAGGACGGGCGCGGCCGCATCGTGGTGCCGGGCATGATCGACGCGCATCTGCACGTCATGGGTCTCGGCCTCGCCCAACTGAGCCTGGACCTGTCGGACACCACCTCGCTGGAACAGGCGCAGGCCAAGCTGGCCGCCTATGCCGCCGCCTTCCCCGACCGCCCGTGGCTGGTCGGGCGCGGCTGGAATCAGGAGAAATGGGGGCTGGGCCGCTACCCGACCGCGGCGGAGATGGATGCGGCGGTCGGCGACCGGCCGGTATGGATGATGCGGGTCGATGGCCATGCCGGCTGGGCCAGCAGCGCCGCACTCGCCGCCGCCGGTATCACTGCCGCGACGCCGGACCCTGCCGGCGGGCGGATCGAGCGCCTCGCCGGATCGCGAGCGCCCGCCGGGGTGCTGGTCGATGCGGCCACCGCGCTGGTCGAGGCGCAGGTGCCGCCGCCCCGCCCGCAGGACCGCGACCTGGCGCTGCACGAGGCGCAGGCGCTGCTGATCCGCCACGGCGTGACCGCGGTGGCTGACATGGGCACCAGCACGGATGACTGGATGACCTATCGCCGCGCCGGCGACAGCGGGCACCTGCGGATCCGGATCATGGCCTATGCCGCCAGCGTGCCCGAGATGCTGCTGATCGGCGGCACCGGCCCCACCCCGTGGCTCTACGACGACCGGCTGCGGCTGAACGGCCTGAAGCTCTATCTTGACGGCGCGCTGGGGTCGCGCGGGGCGCTGCTGAAGGCACCCTATGCCGACGCGCCCGGGCAGAGCGGGCTGGCGCTGACCGATGGCACGCAGCTGCGCAACCTGATGAGCCGGGCGGCGATGGACGGGTTCCAGACCGCGATCCACGCCATCGGCGATGCCGCCAATCGCGAGGCGCTGGACGCGATCGACGAACTGTCGAAGGATTTCAGCGGCGACCGGCGCTGGCGGATCGAGCACGCGCAGGTGGTCGATCCGGCCGATCTCGCCCGCTTCGGCCGCCACGGCGTCGTCGCCTCGATGCAGCCGCTCCACCAGACGTCCGACCGGGTGATGGCGGAGGCGCGGCTGGGCCCGGACCGGCTGGCTGGCGCCTATGCCTGGGAGGCGATGCTGGAAGCAGGCGCGCCGCTGGCCTTCGGCTCCGATGCCCCGGTGGAGCCGGCCGATCCGTTTGCCGGGATGGCGGCGGCGATCAGCCGCGAGGACGCCGCCGGCCAGCCGTTCGGCGGGTGGCAACCGCAGCAGCGGGTCAGCCGCGAACAGGCGCTGGCCGCCTACACCGCCGGTGCGGCCTGGGCGGGCTTTGCCGAAGGGCGCTTCGGCCAGCTGGAGGAAGGGCTGCGCGCCGATTTCGTCGTCATCGACCGCGACCCGCTGCTCGCGAGCCCCGAGGATCTGCGCGGGATACGCGTGCTGCAGACGTGGATCGGCGGGCAGAAAGTGTTCGAGGCGGCTCGGGACACCACCGGAAGCGCAAGGGAATCAGCGGGGCGCTGAAGCGCGGGAGCAGGGCCGCTCAGCCGGGGGTTTACGCGTCCGCTCCGGCAGCCTCGGCCGCCCTCTCGCGCGCAAGCTTGCGCTCGCTCATCCGCATCAGCACCAGCGATCCTTCGAACAGCACCAACAGCGGCACCGCCAGCATCAGCTGCGAGATCACGTCGGGCGGGGTGATGAACGCCGCGACGATGAAGATGCCGACGATGACGTAGCGCCGGGCCGTTACCAGCTGGTCGCGCGACACCAGCCCGGCGCGGTTCAGCAGCATCAGCAGCACCGGCAACAGGAAGCTGATCCCGAAGGCCAGGATGAAGCGCATCACCAGATCGAGATAATCGCCCATCGCCGGCAGCGCCTCTTGCGGCAGGCCGGCGGCGACGCCCTCGAAACCCAGGAACCAGCGGAAGGCGGTGGGCATGACCACGAAATAAGCGAGGCTGGCGCCCATCGCGAACAGCACCGGGGTGGCGATCAGGAACGGCAGGAAGGCCTTCTTCTCGCGCGCATAGAGGCCGGGCGCGACGAAGGCCCACAGCTGGTTGGCGATGATCGGGAAGCTGAGGAAGAAGGCCGCGAACAGCGCCACCTTGATCTCCACGAAGAAGGCTTCGTAGAGCTTGGTGTAGACCAGCCGCCCCTCGCCCGCCGGGAAGGCGGCCGCGAGCGGGCGCACCAGCAGGGCGAAGATGTCGCTGGCGAAATAGAGACAGATCGCAAAAGCCACGGCCAGCGCCGCCACCGCCCGCACCAGCCGTGTGCGCAGCTCGATCAGATGTTCGAGCAGCGGGGCCTGGGTCTCGTCGATGTCGGGGATCTTGAACGGCTTCATGGCCGCCCGTCCTGCGAGGGAAGCGCCCCGGCCGGCGCGGCGGAGCGCGATTCGGCGCTGCTGCCATCAGCCGGGGCCGCTACCGTGAGCGGCGCCTGCTCGTCAGGTCGCTGGTCAGAGGGCGACGCGGCGTCCGGCGGCGCCGGCAACGCGCCCGGCGGCGGGGCGCTGCTCTCCGGCAGGGTGAAACCGCGATCCACGGGAGCTGCGGCAGCGGCATCCGGGGCCGCATCGGCGGGATGGTCGCGCATGATCCGCGCGTTCTGTTCGCGCCACTTCCGTTCCATCTCCTCCATCTCGGCCTCGCGCACCATGGCGTCGAGCCCGGCGCGGAAATGGTTGGAAACGCGGCGCAGCTTGCCGATCCACCGGCCGGCGGTGCGCATCGCCAGCGGCAGGTCCTTGGGGCCGATCACGACCACTGCCACCACCACGATCAGCAGCAGCTCCGTCGCGCCGATATCGAACATGGGCCAGGCCCCGCTTGGTCAGTGGTCAGCCGGCACTCTTGTCTGCGGCGGGGGCTTCGACCGGGCGCGGCCCGGCGGCGGCATCGTTGGCAGCCTTGGCGTCGTGCGCCGGGCCCTCGATGCGCTGGGGGGCGGCCTTGGCGGCAGCCTCCTCCTCGCCCATGCCCTGCCGGAAGCTCTTCACGCCCTTGCCGAAGTCGCCCATCATCTCGCTGATCCGGCCGCGTCCGAACAGGACGAGGATGACGAGCGCAATGATCAGGATCTGGAACGGACCGATATTCACAGGTGCTTCTCCGAATGGGAATGCGCCGGACTCTACGCGCTTTGTGCAGGCTTTTCCAGCGGCGCGGAATCTGACGCGGTGATGACGGGATCGGCGCCGTCCGCCGGGTCTTCGGCCAGCGTCCGGTAGGCCTCGTCCACGGAATCGAGCAGACCGGCCGCACGCAGCTCATCGAGTCCCGGCAGCTCGCGCCGGCTCGCGAGGCCGAAATGGCTGAGGAATTCGGGCGTGGTCGCGTAGATCACCGGCCGACCCGGCACTTCGCGCCGCCCGGCCACCCGCACCCAGCCCGCCTCCATCAGCACGTCGAGCGTGCCGCCAGCGGTCTGGACGCCGCGAATCGCCTCGATCTCCGCGCGGCTGACGGGTTCATGATAGGCGATGATCGCCAGCACCTCGGTCGCGGCCCGGCTGAGGCGGCGCAGCTGCTCGCGTTCGCGCCGTAGCAGATGGGCAAGGTCCGGCGCGGTCTGGAACTGCCAGCGCCGCCCGCGCTCGACCAGGCGGATGCCGCGCTCGCGATAATGCGCTTCCAGCGCGGCCAGCGCCGGGCGCACCTCGGCGCCGCCAAGATGGGCGGAGAGCTGTTCGACGCTCATCGGCTGCTCGGCCGCGAACAAGGTTGCCTCGACCGAGCGCAGGATGGGGTCGGGGCCGGTCATGCCGCCACGCAGCGCAGGTGGAGCGGCCCGAACGCCGCATCCTGGCGCAGCTCCGCCTGGCCGCGCCGGGCCAGCTCCAGCGCGGCCACGAAGCTGGACGCGAGCGCCGATCGGCGCAGCCGCGGCTCGGCATGGGGGGGCAGGAATTCGCGCAACTCGGTCCAGTCGATCCGCACGCCGAGCATGGCGGAGACGCGGTCGAGCGCCGAATCGAGCGTCATCACCGGGCGTGTCCGGACCATGTGCACCACCGGCGCGGTGCGCGCCTTGACCTGGCCGTAAGCGGAGACGAGCGCGTACCAGTCACACTGCCAGACGCTGCGCCGGTCGAGCCGCAGCCCCTCCGGCCGGCCGCGCACGAACACGTCGCGCCCGACCCGGTCGCGCGCCAGCAGCCGGGCCGCCGCCTCGCGCATCGCGCCCAGCCGCGCCAGCCGCAGCTGCAGGCGCAGCGCCAGCTCCTCCGGGCTGGGGTCCTCCTGCTCCGCCTTCGGCAGCAGCAGCGCCGACTTGAGGTAGGCGAGCCATGCCGCCATCACCAGGTAATCGGCCGCCAGTTCCAGCTTCAGCGCCTCGGCCTGCCCGATATAGGCGAGATACTGGTCGACCAGCGCCAGGATCGAGATCTGCCGCAGGTCGACCTTCTGCCGCCGGGCGAGGTCGAGCAGCAGGTCGAGCGGACCCTCCCATCCTTCAAGGTCGAGATGGAGCTGCTCCTCCGGCGCGGCGCGTGGCGGCAGCGGCGGGTCGAAGGGCAGCTCCTCGCTCATGCCGGGTCGCGCGCCAGTTGCAGCAGGGCGTCGCGGGTCGCGACCAGCGCCTCGTGGTCGGCCAGGTCCGGGTCGCGCGCGCCGCAGCCGCCCAGCGCCCGGTCGAGCCGGGCGGCCGCGCCCTCCCCCATCGCCGGCAGCAGCCGGGCCGTGGCGACCATCTCCGCCATCCGCGCCCAGCAATTGAGCACCACGTCGCATCCCGCCTCGATCGCGCGCAGCGAGCGTTCGGGGACACTGCCGGTCAGCGCCTGCATGTCGATATCGTCGGACAGCAGCAGCCCGGTAAAGCCGATGCGGGTGCGGATCACCTCTTCGATCACGAAGCGCGACAGCGTGCCGGGATTGGCATCGTCCCAGGCGCTGTAGCGGACATGCGCGGTCATCCCCAGCGGGGCGC
This sequence comes from Porphyrobacter sp., assembly GCA_014359685.1. Lineage (GTDB taxonomy): Bacteria > Pseudomonadota > Alphaproteobacteria > Sphingomonadales > Sphingomonadaceae > Croceibacterium. The sequence goes on from JACIYY010000305.1 coordinate 10,476, forward strand.
GGTCGGCAAGGGTCCGGAACGGTTCCAAATCCGCCTCCAGCGCAGCCTCGTCGGCATCGACCAC
>JACIYY010000306.1 GCA_014359685.1 Porphyrobacter sp.
GGCCAGGTGCGCTTCCATCCCGCGATAGGGCCGGCTGGCCCAATAGGCGGAGTTGAACAATTCGCCATGGGCGGCGACCGTCTTGATGCTGGCGAGCGCATCGGCGGCGCGGGCGAGGCCGATCAGCTGGCGTCCCCTCGCGCTGTCGCTGAGCAGCGCGGCCAGATCCTCGTAGGCGCCATCGGCCGCGCTGCCGATCCCGGCGATGACGTTGACCGGATAGCCGAGCTGCTGGAGGACCGCATTGTGCGGGATGGCGCGAATCTGCCGCAGCGACATCTCGCGGTCGGCGCTGATATCCGACTGCCGGCGCGAAACCCGGCTGCCGGTGGGATTGAGCAGGCCGAGGCCGAACGCAGTCACGGCGCGGGGGTAGGTGCGGCTTTCGAGATGCGCGTGCTGATAGTCACGGATCGCGCGATAGAAATCGAGGCTGAGATCGGTGCGGCGGTAAAACGGATCCTCGCATGCGACCGCATCTGTCTCGGCCGGCCGGGCAAGTGCAATCCGGGTCAGGGTGGCCAGTGCCAGTTCCGGCGTGGCGAAGGGCAGATAGCCGTCGCCGCCCTGAAAGCTGACCTCCGGTTCCAGGCGGATGCCGCTTTTGCCGAATTGCCACCGCGCCCACGGGCTGAGCGGCCAGTCGAGCCGGTCGGCAAAGGAGCCGGGATGCGCGCCGCGCCCCATGCTCTCGCCATGGGTGTTGAAGATCAGGGCGGAGAGATCGTCCAGCCCGTTGGCGGCCATCGCCGCCGCCAGCCGGCCCTGCAGCCGCTCGATCGCCAGGCTGGCGGGGATCTGCCCGACGAAGCGGCCGGCATCGGAAAAGCCGGTCTGGATCGCCACCCGTCCGCGCCGCCGGGCATAGCTGCGGTAGGGCTCCTCCGCCAGCAGCGAGTCGAGCAGCCGGCCGCCATGCTCGAGCGCGTTTTCGGTCTCGAACAGCGGCGAGATGTCGACCTTGTCGGCGATGCCGAACAGCTCCGCGAAGTACAGCGCGCCCAACATCGTCGCCGGCTCCTCGCATTCGGCGACCAGCATCCGGATCGGGGCATCGCCGTCGATGTGATGGAGGATCTGCGTCATCGCCAGGAACTGCCGGATCGCGGTCGAGCTCTCGATGGCCAGCGCGGCGAAATTGGCCCGCAGCGGCCGCACGGCGGCGATGGCGTTGCGAAGATGGACGATCGCGCCCTTGCTGGCGAGGTCGAGCGTGCCATCGGGGTCCAGGCGACGCCGCACCGCATTGTGCAACTGCTTGGCGTTCACCCGAAAGTGGATCCAGCCCATGCCCAACCCGTCCGCGCGCATCGCGGCGGCGAGCGTCTTGAGCCGAATCGCGTGGTCCGGGGCAGCGGCGGTTGCCTCCAGCTCGAGCCGGTCGATCATTTCCGCCAGCGACAGCAGCTTGTGCGGATGGTCGGCAGTGAGCCGGTTGGCAGCGGCCGACAGAGCGGCGGGATCGGTCAGATCGCCGGCAAAATCGGCAGCGCGATCCTCTGCGTAGGCCGTCGCTGCCCGCAACCCGGCGAGCAGCGGATGGTCGGGCGCGAATTTCTCCAGCGCGTCGCGATAGCGCGCCAGGCGCATGGCCTTTTCCGCCAGCCGGAAGCCGATCGAGGCCGACCAGGTGATGTCGGTGCGCCCGTCCATGTCGTAGCCGACCCAGCTGGCAAAGCGGAACGGCAGCGGACGAAACTGGTGCCAGGCATCGGGCCAGCGATCCCGCGCGTCCGACAGCAGCCGGGCGACGATATCGTCGCGCGCGTCTTGGGCATGGGCGATGGCGCGCATCGCCTGCTCATGCTCGTGAGCGAGGGTGATCGGCGCCCGCTCGGCCGAGGCGGCGCACTGGGCGTCACCGATCGGCTGCTCGCTGCTCGCCGCCTCGGCCACCGCCTGCGACTGCGCGGGGGTCAGTAGGAAGGTCGGGTGGGCGGTGAACACCGCGTGCACGCAGGGCTGTTCCCAACGGGCGCGGAACGCAGCGAAGCTGTCGGTCTTGCCGGGACCGCCAGAGCCGAGCGACGCGAGATTGGCGGACGGATCGAGCGGGGCGACCAGCATCCGCAGCCGCTCCGCCCGGCGGCGCAGCCCATCGCATTCCAGCTCTTCGATCAGGGCCTCGCAACGGTCGAGCGAGAGGTCACCGCTTTCGATCTGGCGCGACAGGTCGAGCGAGAGCTGGAACACCGGATTGAACAGCGGCGTTTCCACCGTTCGCTGGTGCAGGTCGCGCAGCCGATCGGCGAGCGCTGCGACGCTGTGCAGGGGAGGACCGCTCACCGCGCGAGACCCGCGGCGGCTTGTGCCAGCGCCTCGATCTCGTGCGGCGTTGCCCCGCGCGGCGCGACCCAGCTGCCGCCGACGCACAGCACCGGGTCGAGCGCCAGCCAGTCGGGCGCGGTTTCGATCGAGATGCCGCCGGTGGGACAGAAGCGGACCTGGCCGAACGGCGCGATCTGGGCCTTCAGCGCAGCGATGCCGCCGGCCGCGACGGCCGGGAAGAACTTGAATTGCGTGAGGCCGAGATCGCGGCCGCGCATGATCTCCCCCGAGGTGGCGACACCGGGAAGGTAGGGGACATCCGCAGCGGTCGCCGCCCGCGCCAGCGGCTCGGTCAGGCCGGGCGAGACGATGAACTCCGCGCCGGCGTCGAGCGCGTGGCCAAGCTGGCGCTGGTCGAGCACCGTCCCCGCGCCGACGATTGCGCCCGGCACCTGCTTCATGGCGCGGATCGCATCCAGTGCGGCAGGGGTGCGCAGCGTGACCTCCAGCACCGGCAGACCGCCGGCGACCAGCGCCTGCGCCAGCGCAGCGGCCTCGGCCGCATTCTCCAGGACCAGCACCGGGATCACCGGCGCGGTTCGCATGATGCGTTCAATCGGGGCCATGCTGGATGCTTCCAATGCGACGAGGACGCCGTTCCGATCCGGGCAGGTCATGACTCAGAACGTCGCGGTCAGACTAGCCTGCCGGGCGACAGCCGGAAACCCGGCAATGATCGCAGCTGGTCCTTCAACTGGTTCTTCAACGACTGCCGGCGCGCCGCGATACGCGCTAACCGCAAGATCCTCTCGCCGCCGGCGTTGCCTTGCGCCGGCGCGCCGACTAGACCGCCGCCTCCCCGCGAGGCGGTCACGAGAAGAAAGCATGCGTCAGAATTACCTGTTCACGTCCGAGAGCGTTTCCGAAGGCCATCCCGACAAGGTTGCGGACCAGATTTCCGACGCCATCGTCGACCTGTTGCTGGGCAGGGATCCGGAGGCGCGCATCGCCTGCGAGACCCTGACCACCACGCAGCGTGTGGTGCTGGCGGGGGAGATCCGCTGCAGGGGCGTGTACGAGAACGGGCATTGGGCGCCCGACGCCCTGCGCGAGATCGAGGACACGGTCCGCAGCACGGTCCGCGAGATCGGCTACGCGCAGGATGGCTTCCATTGGGAGAAGCTGAGCATCGAGAACCACCTCCACGGCCAATCGGCGGAAATCGCCCGCGGCGTCGATTCCGATGGCAACAAGGACGAGGGCGCGGGCGATCAGGGGATCATGTTCGGTTTCGCCTGCGACGAGACGCCCGACCTGATGCCGGCGACGCTGGATTACAGCCACAAGATCCTCCACCGGCTGGCCGCTGACCGCAAGAGCGGCGCAGCGCCGTTCCTGGAGCCCGACGCCAAGAGCCAGGTCACGCTGCGGTTCGAAAACGGCCAGCCGGTGGCGGCCGAAGCCATCGTGGTCTCGACCCAGCACGCGAAGGATTACTGCCAGCCGTGGGAGAAGGATGGCAGGAGCGGCGGGGATCAGGCGAAGTATGACGAGCTTCTGGCCTATGTGAAGGGGGTGGTCGCCGATATCCTGCCGCCCGCGCTGCTGTCCGACCGCACCATCTATCACATCAACCCGACCGGCGTGTTCGAGATCGGCGGACCCGATGGCGATGCCGGGCTGACCGGGCGCAAGATCATTGTCGACACCTATGGCGGGGCGAGCCCGCATGGCGGCGGCGCGTTCAGCGGCAAGGATCCGACCAAGGTCGATCGGTCGGCCGCCTACATCACCCGCTATCTGGCCAAGAACATCGTTGCCGCCGGACTGGCGCGGCGCTGCACCATCCAGCTCGCTTATGCGATCGGGGTCAGCCATCCGCTGTCGCTCTATGTCGATACCCACGGCACCGGCGCCGAGGGGGTCACTGACGAGGCGTTGGAGCGGGCGATCGGCTCGATCGAACGGCTGGGCGGGTTGACCCCGCGCGCGATCCGCACCCATCTGTCGCTCAACAAGCCGATCTATCGCCGCAGCGCCGCCTACGGCCATTTCGGCCGCAAGGCGGAAGGCGACTACTTCCCTTGGGAGCGTACCGATCTGGTCGAGGACCTGATCGCCGCGCTGCGCTGAGCCCGGGCGGCGCCGAGCGATGGCCGGCGCGCCGCCCGACGCCGGGAATGGCACCGGCCGGCGGGTCGTCGCGCTCGACGCGCTGCGCGGGCTGGCAGTGGCGGGAATCGTGCCGGTCAACGTCATCGCCTTCGCCATGCCGGGGGCGGCCTATTACAACCCGCTCGCCTATCGCGGTGACGGGCCGCTTGACCTGGCGCTGTGGACGCTCGCCTTCCTGCTGATCGAGGACAAATTCCGCGCCCTGTTCGCGATGATGTTCGGGGCGGGGGTTGCGATCCTGCTCGACCGGCCGGCGCGCGATCGGCTGCGCGGCCATTATGCGCGGCTGGCAGTGCTGTTCGCGTTCGGATTTGTCCATGCGACGCTGCTCTATAGCGGCGACGTGCTGCGCCTCTATGCCATCGCCGGGCTGGTGCTGCCGGTGTGCGCGCGCTGGCCGGCGCGCTGGCTGTGGGCCGGCGTGGTGGCGCTGGTCGCGCTGCACATGGCAGCGGGCGGCTATATCGCCTGGGGCTGGCTTGACTATTGGTGGCAGGTGCAGACCGTGCCCGGCACCGATCCCGCGCCGCTGGCCCCGGCCGAGGCGGCGTTCGGCGGCGATCCGGCAGCGCTGGCGCGCGGGCTGGAGATCGGGCGCGAGACCCTGGCCGAGCGGATCGCGCGCCGCATGGCGGCGCCGGCGGCGGCGCTGCTGACCGCCGGGCTGTTCCTGCCGCTGACGCTGGCGGCGATGCTGTCGGGCATCGCCCTTTGGCGCAGCGGCCTGCTGGCGGCGCGCTGGCCGGTCGAACGCTGCCGGCAGCTGGCGTGGCGGCTGGCGGTGCCGGCGCTGGCCGCGCTCACAAGCCTAGCGGTGCTGGTCCATGCCACCGGATTTGCTGCGGTCATCGTCGGCACCGTGGCGCTGGTCTGGTCCGCGCCCTTCGACCTGATGCTGGGCATCGCCATCGCCGCCGGCGCGATGGCCGCGTTCCAGCGGCGCGGCGCGGCGGACCGGCTGGTGCTGCGCCTCGCGGCCGCCGGACGGATGGCGCTGAGCAATTATCTGGCGACCAGCGTGATCCTGTCGGCGATCTTCGCCAGCTGGGGCCTCGGCCTGTTCGGCACGATCGGGCGCAGCGCCACTTACGCCGTCGCGGTGCTGCCGATCGCAGCGATGCTGATGTGGTCGGCGCCATGGCTCGACCGCTTCGGCCAGGGGCCGGCCGAATGGCTGTGGCGCCGCCTCTCCGGTGCCCGGCCCCGCCCCGTGCGGCGGTGACAGTCGGCGCAGGGCAGGGGGCCTCTCATACGCTGGCGGAGAGCGCCTGCTCGATCGCCACAACCAGCTGCGGATCGTCCGGCGCCACCGACGGCGCGAAGCGGGCGACGACGGTGCCATCGCGGTTGACCAGGAACTTTTCGAAGTTCCACAGCACTTCCGGGTCCTCGTTGGGAATCATGCCGTGGCCGCGCAACCGCTCGCGGAAGCTGGCGGCATCGCCGATCTTTTCCGGCGCGGCCTCGACGAGAGCGGCATAGAGCGGCTGCTTGTCCGGTCCCACCACGCTGGCCTTGCGGAACAGCGGGAAGCTGGTCTGGAAGTTGACCTCGCAAAATTGCGCGATGGCCTCGTCCGTGCCCGGCTCCTGCGCGCCGAAGTCGTTGGCGGGGAAGGCCAGCACGGTAAAACCGCGATCGCCATAGCTGCGCTGCAGTTCCTCCAGGCCGGCATATTGCGGCGTCAGACCGCATTGCGAGGCGGTGTTGACGATCAACAGCACGGTACCACGATGCGCGCTCAGGCTGTCGGGGGCGCCATTGATGCGGGTCAGCGGGATGTCGGGAAGCGCGTCGGGCATGCTGTGGTCCTCCGTGGGCGAGCGTGGCGGAAGCGTAGCGGCGCAGGAACGCGGGCGCCACTCCGTCCGGGGCAAGGACCTTTTTACCCGTCGGTTGCACAAACTGCAACTGAGCTTGCTCATTTCGCACTTGCGAGATGAGCGGCGTCGCCGCATACGGAACAGGCCTTTCAGGCATCCTCTCCCAAAACTTCAGGGCCCGGCCGGCAACGGTCGGGCCTTTTTTCTTTGGGCCCGCGCACCGGTGATCCGTGGCCGGGGCACAAAGCCGCGTATCGCCGGTTTGCAAATGGAGGGAGGGCTCCCCAGCTTTTCCCTTAATTCAGATAAAGGGAACGGGGACGACCCATGGCGGAAGCGGCAGCAGCAACGATTGACGAGGATGCGGTCCGGCTGCAGGTGGCAGCCGCCCGGCAGGAGGAGAGCGGCCGCGGCATCGCCCGCATCCCGCGCAGCGCGTTCCAAACGCTCGGCATCACCGAGGGCGATGCGGTGGAAATCCAGGGCAAGCGCACCACCGCTGCGATTGCGCTGCCCGCCTATGACGAGGATCAGGCGCTGTCGGTGGTCCGCCTCGACGGCCTGCAACGCGCCAATGCGGAAACCTCCTCTGGCGAGCATGTCATGATCCGCCGCGCCGAATCGCGGCCTGCGACTCGCGTGGTGTTCGCGCCCGCCCAGCGCGAGATGCGGCTGCAAGGCCCGACCGAAGCCCTGAAGCGGGTGTTCTTCGGCAAGCCGCTGACGCAGGGCGACCTGGTCGCCACCCACGGCCAGCAGCCCGTGCCGAACGTCCCGCCCGAGGTGCGGCGGATGTTCAACGCGCCTGCCTATGCGCTGACCCAGATCCGCCTGCAGGTGATCGCCACCGTCCCCAAGGGCATCGTTCATATCGACGAGACCACCGAGGTCGAGCTGCGCGCCGAGTTCGAGGAGCCGCGCGACGGCCGCGCGATCATCAATTACGACGATGTCGGCGGGATGGAGGAGACCATCAAGGCGCTGCGCGAGATGGTCGAATTGCCGCTGCGCTACCCCGAATTGTTCATCCGGCTGGGCGTCGATCCGCCCAAGGGGGTTCTGCTCCACGGCCCGCCCGGCACCGGCAAGACCCGGCTGGCGCAAGCGGTCGCCAATGAGAGCGATGCCGAGTTCTTCACCATCAACGGGCCCGAGATCATGGGCTCCGCCTATGGCGAGAGCGAAAAGCGGCTGCGCGAGGTGTTCGAACAGGCGACCCGCAGTGCGCCTGCGATCATCTTCATCGACGAAATCGATTCGATCGCCCCCAAGCGCCAGAACGTGCACGGCGAGGCGGAAAAGCGCCTGGTCGCGCAGCTGCTGACGCTGATGGACGGGCTCCACACGCGCGCCAATCTGGTGGTGATCGCCGCGACCAACCGCCCCGACGCGGTGGACGAGGCGCTGCGCCGTCCCGGCCGCCTCGACCGTGAGATCATCATCGGCGTTCCGGACGAGAACGGCCGCCGCGAGATCCTGGCGATCCACACCCGCGGGATGCCGCTGGGAGAGGGCGTGGACCTGAAGGAGCTGGCGAGAAGCACCCATGGCTTCGTTGGCGCCGACCTTGCCGCGCTGACCCGCGAGGCCGCGATCGAGGCGGTGCGGCGGATCATGCCCAAGCTCGACCTCGATGCCCGCGCCATCCCGCCGCAGGTGCTGGAGGAGCTGCAGGTCGAAAAGCACGATTTCCGCGAGGCGCTGAAGCGGGTGCAGCCGAGCGCCATGCGCGAGGTGATGGTCCAGGCGCCGACCGTGGGTTGGGCCGATATCGGCGGGCTGGACGAGGCGAGCGAGATGCTGCGCGAAGGCGTGGAGCTGCCGCTGCGCAACCCGCAGGCCTTCGACCGGCTTGGCATCCGCCCGGCCAAGGGATTCCTGCTCTACGGCCCGCCCGGCACCGGCAAGACGCTACTCGCCAAAGCCGTCGCCAAGGAGGCGGAGGCCAACTTCATCTCGATGAAGAGCTCCGACCTGCTGTCGAAATGGTATGGCGAGAGCGAGCAGCAGATCAGCCGGATGTTCGCCCGTGCCCGGCAGGTCGCGCCGTGCATCGTCTTCATCGACGAGATCGACAGCCTGGTGCCTGCCCGCGGCAGCGGCGGGGGCGGCGAACCGCAGGTGACTGCGCGGGTGGTCAACACCATCCTGGCCGAGATGGACGGGATGGAGGAGTTGAACTCGATCGTCGTGATCGGCGCGACCAACCGGCCCACGCTGGTCGACCCCGCGCTGCTGCGCCCGGGGCGTTTCGACGAGCTGGTCTATGTCGGCACCCCGAACGAGGCTGGGCGCGAGCACATCCTGAAGATCCACACCCGCAACATGCCGCTGGCCGAGGATGTCGACCTTGCACGGCTGGCTCAGAAGACCGAGCGCTACACCGGTGCGGACCTGGAGGACGTGGTTCGCCGCGCGGGCCTGATCGCGATCCGCCGCGACGGGGAGGGCGTCACCCAGGTGACCGGCCGCGACTTCGCCGAGGCGCTGGAGGGCAGCCGCCCGACGGTCACCGAGCAGATGGAGCGGGAATATGAAAGCATGAAGGGGGAGTTGAAGCGGCGCGCGGCCGAAGTGCGCCCGATCGGCTTTCTGACCGAAGGCATGGTGGAATCGACCCGGGAACGCAAGCACGGGCCGGACGGCGGCTGAGCGGTGCCCCGTTGACGCGTCGGTCGAGCAGGGCGGGGAGGGGCCGCCTTGCTTCCGATCCACTCTGAACAGTGCCCGGCCGCAGCCTGTGGTTCTTGGGCAACGGTGCGTTGCGCTACCCCGTCCGGCTCCTCTGTCGCACCGCATCGGCGGCATCGCTCGCCAGTCGGTCGACCCGCTCGTTCTCGGCATGGCCGTCATGGCCGCGCACCCAGTGCCAGGTGATCGTGTGGGGCCGGGCCGCCTCCAGCATCTCGCGCCACAGATCGGCGTTCAGCACCGGCTTCCTCTGCGCGTTGAGCCAGCCCTTCTTCTGCCAGCCGTGGATCCATTTGGTGATCCCATCGATGACGTATTTGCTGTCCGAATACAGGTCCACCTCGCACGGCCGATTCAGCGCCTGCAGGGCGCGGATGACGGCGGTCATCTCCATCCGGTTGTTAGTGGTCAGCGGCTCCGCGCCGACCAGCTCCTTTTCCACCGTGCCCATCCGCAGCAGCGCGCCCCAGCCGCCGGGGCCGGGATTGCCCTTGCAGGCGCCGTCGGTGAAGATCGCCACCCGGTTCATGCAATGGCGGCGAAGGCGGAATGCCCGGCCTCGCGGTAGAAGACCAGCCGGCGGGCGAAGTCGAGCGGGTCCTTGCGGGTTACCAGCGCATCGGCCGGCGTGTGCAGCCAGTCATAGGCGCGGGTGGCGATGAAGCGCAGCGCCGCCCCGCGCGCCAGCACCGGCAGCGCCGCCCGCTCCGCCTCCGACAGCGGCCGCGCCGCGCAATAGCCCTCCATCAGCGCAGCGGCGATGTCCGGGCGGAAGGCGCCGCCGCGCCCGAAGCACCAGGCGGCATGGGTTACGGCGAGATCATAGGCAGCCTGATCGGTGCAGGCGAAGTAGAAGTCGATCAGCCCGCTGACCCGGTCGCCCAGCAGCAGCACGTTGTCGGGGAACAGGTCGGCATGGATCGCAGTGCGCGGCAGGTCGGCAGGCCAGTCATGCGCCAGATCCTCCAGCTCGCGCGCGACGAGAGCCGGCAGCGCGGCGTCGATGCTGGCGAGGCCGGCGGTCCCGCAACGCTCGAACAGGTCACGCCAGGCGGGCAAGGCCATTGCATTGGCCCGCTGCCCACGAAAATCGCCGCCATTGCGGTGCAGTCCGGCCAGCGCCGTGCCGACCGCCCGGGCCTGCGCCGGGCTCGGCTCGTCGACCGAGACGCCGGGCAGGAACTCGATCAGCGCCACCGCCTTGCCTCGCACCATCCGGAACGAGGCGCCGTCGCGGTCGTGGATCGTGCGCGGCACCGGGCTGCCCTTGCCGGCCAGATGGTCGAGCAGGTCGAGGAAGAACGGCAGGTCCGCCACCGCCACGCGCGCTTCGTACATCGTCAGGATGAAGCGGTCCTGGGTGGTCTCCACCAGCCAGTTGGAATTGCTCACCCCTTCGGCGATGCCCTTGGCCGAGACCAGCGTGCCGACGTCGTAGGCGTCGATCAGGTCGGCCAGATCGGCCGCGGAAAGATTCGTGTAAACGGCCACGGCCCCGCTAGCCGGCGAGCTGGCGCGGCAGCTTGAACACCATCTTTTCCTGCGCCGTGACCAGCGTGTGCTCTTCCACCGCACGCCATTGCGCCAGCCGGTCGACCACTTCGCGCACCAGCGATTCGGGGGCGGAGGCGCCGGCGGTGAGGCCAAGCGTTCCCACGCCGTCGAGCCAGCTCGGATCGATCTCCGCCGCGCGCTGGATCAGCCGGGCGTCGGTGCCGCAGCGCTCCGCCACCTCGACCAGCCGCAGCGAGTTGGACGAGTTGGGCGCGCCGATCACCAGCACCAGGTCGCTGCCGGGTGCGATCGCCTTGACCGCCGCCTGCCGGTTGGATGTGGCGTAGCAGATATCCTCCGCCTTCGGCCCGACGATGTCGGGAAAGCGGTCGTGCAGCGCGGCAACAATGGCCGCCGTATCGTCGACAGACAGCGTGGTCTGGGTCAGGAACGCCAGCGGGGTGCCGGGCGCGACGGCCAGCCCGGCGACGTCGGCGACGCTCTCCACCAGCGTCATCCGCCCTTCGGGCACCTGGCCGAACGTGCCGATCACCTCGGGATGGCCGCGATGACCGACAAAGATGATATGGCGCCCGGCCTCGATCTGCCGTTCCGCCTGGCGGTGGACCTTGCTGACCAGCGGGCAGGTGGCATCAAGGTAGGACAGCCGGCGCCGCTCCGCTTCGGCCGGGACCGCCTTGGGCACGCCGTGCGCGCTGAACACCACCGGCACCCCGTCGGGCACCTCGTCCAGCTCCTCCACGAAGACCGCGCCCATGGCCTTCAGCCCTTCGACCACGAAGCGGTTGTGGACGATCTCGTGCCGGACATAGACCGGCGCGCCGTAGCGTTCGATCGCGCGCTCGACGATCTCGATCGCCCGGTCCACCCCGGCGCAGAAGCCGCGCGGGGCGGCGATCAGCACCGTCAGCGGCAGCATCGTGCGCGGAGCGGCGCCGGCGGGCGGGTCCGCCTTGGCCGCGCCGGTCTGAAAGGGAGCGTTCATGCCCGCGCACTTAGGCGCTCCCCCCGATGCTGGCAACGCCGCCGGCGCTCGCCAGGGCCAAGGGCCGGACCGGCAGTTGTGGCGCTCGGACGAACGGGCTAGGGCCACCGGCTTGACGGCTGCGGCCTTGGATACGGACGGGATTGCAATGAACACACGCCAGGCGCTGCTGACCACCGCCCTTGCCGCCATGGCCCTGTCCGGGTGCCGGTCGGAAGGCGACATCGTGGTCGAACAGGGCGTGGGCATCACCGCCTTGCGCTCGGTATGCCCGGCGGTGGGGGTGCCCGATTATACCGGTGACATCACCCTGTTCCAGCCGGCGAGCGCCCGCACCGCCGATGCGCTGGACCTGACCGCGGCCATCACCAATGTCCGCAGCCAGTGCGACGACACCGGCGAGCAGGTCTATGCCACCGCCACCTTCGACGTCGTCGCCCAGCGCCGCGACACCACCGGCGCGCGCACCGTGTCGCTGCCCTATTTTTCCACCGTCGTGCGGGGCGGCAGCGCGGTCGTCGCCAAGCGGGTCGGCACGGTGACGCTGTCCTTTGCCGACGGGCAGGCGC
>JACIYY010000307.1 GCA_014359685.1 Porphyrobacter sp.
AAGGGCTTCCAGGGCCTGTCTCCGACGTGGCCGCGCACCGCGCGGCTTCTCCTCCCCCGCCCCTCCCTTCCCGCCGCCACCCTGCCGGAGGATATCCGCGAGCGGATCACCCGCCGCCGCCGTGCGGGCGAGGAGGATGCGGCGATCGATCCGCTGACCGAGCCCGACGTGCGCGCGGCGGTGGCCCGCGCCAGCTTCGAGCTGCTGATCGGCTTTCAGCTGACCGAGGACCAGCTGGCCTACAACGCCACGCGCTGAGGCGGGGACGGCAGGGCGGCGCTGGCGGTGCTTTGCCGGGGCGGGCAAACAGGCTAACGGCCCGCGCCATGGCCCATACCGCATCACAACCGCCAACGCTCGACCACGAGACCCTCTACACCGCCTTCACGGCGCGGATCGACGCCGCGCTGGCGGCGCTGGAGTGGGAGGCGGCGCTGCCCGCCGGGTGCGAGCGCGGCGCGGTGAGCCTGGAGCCGCCGCGCGACCCCTCGCACGGCGACCTGTCCACCAACGCGGCGATGGTGCTGGCCAAGCAGGCGAAGACCAGCCCGCGCGCGCTGGCCGAGAAGATCGTCGCCAAGCTGGCCGGCGATCCGCTGGTCACCAGCGCCGAGATCGCCGGCCCCGGCTTCATCAATCTGCGGCTGGCGGACGCCAACTGGCTGAACGAGCTCACCGCGATCGAGCGGCTCGGCGTCGATTACGGCCGCTCCACCAAGGGTGCCGGGCGGCGGGTGAACATCGAATATGTCTCGGCCAATCCCACCGGGCCGATGCATATGGGCCATTGCCGGGGCGCGGTGGTCGGCGATGCGCTGGCCGCTCTGCTCGAGTTCGCCGGGCACCAGGTGGTGCGCGAATATTATATCAACGACGCCGGCGCGCAGGTAGCGACGCTCGCCCGCTCGGTGCACCTGCGCTACCGGGAGGCGCTGGGCGAGGCCATCGGCGCGATGCCGGAGGGGCTGTATCCCGGCGATTACCTGATCCCGGTCGGGCAGGCGCTGGCCACCGAATGGGGCGACCGCTACGCCGCCGCGCCCGAGAGCGAGTGGCTCGACCTGTTCCGCCAGCGGGCGGTGGCGGCGATGATGGACATGATCCGCGCCGATCTCGCCCTGCTCGGCATCCGTCATGATGTCTTCGCCTCCGAGGCCGAGTTGCAACGCGCCGGCAAGCCGGAGGCGGCGGAGGCGTGGCTGCGCCAGCACGACCTCGTCTATGACGGCGTGCTGGAAGCGCCCAAGGGCAAGACCCCGGAGGATTGGGAGCCGGTCGAGCTGCCGCTGTTCCGGTCGACCCGCTTCGGCGACGACCAGGACCGGCCGATCCGCAAGAGCGACGGCAGCTGGACCTATTTCGGCGCCGATCTTGCCTACCACATGCAGAAGGCGCAAGGCGCCGACGAGCTGATCGACATCTGGGGTGCCGACCATGCGGGCACGGTCAAGCGGATCAAGGCGGCGGTGGCGGCGCTGGCCGAGGGGCAGGGGCGGGCGATCCCCTTCGACGTCAAGCTGGTGCAGATGGTCCAGCTGCTGCGCCATGGCGAGCCGGTGAAGATGTCCAAGCGCTCGGGCACCTTCGTCACCCTTGCCGAGGTGGTGGAGGAGGTCGGCCGCGACGTCGTGCGCTTCACCATGCTGACCCGCAAGCCCGAAGCACAGATGGAGTTCGACTTCGCCAAGGTGGTGGAGGCGTCCAAGGACAACCCGGTGTTCTACGTGCAATATGCCCATGCGCGGATCCGCTCGACCCTGCGCAAGGCCGCGCCCGAGGGGCTGGCGCCGTCGGCCGACGGGCTCGACCGGCTGGGCGCGGACGAGCTGGCGCTGGTCAAGCTGGCGGCGCAGTTCCCGCGCAGCGTGGAGGCCGCCGCCGAGGCGCGCGAGCCGCACCGCATCGCCTTCTACCTCTATGATCTGGCCGCCGCCTTCCACGCCTTCTGGAACATGGGCAACGACGATCCGGCGAAGCGCATCCTGACCGGCGACCGGGCGTTGAGCGAGGCGAGGCTGTTCCTGGCCGACCAGATCGGGCAGGTGCTTCGCAACGGCCTCGCGCTGCTGGGCGTGGAGGCTGTCGAGGAGCTGTAGGCGATGCGGCTGATGAGCGATGGCAAACGCCGCCCCGGCCGCGCCGGCGCGCGCGCGCCGGTCGACGAGGATGGCGCGCTGCTGCTGGCGCTGGACGACGGCGACGAGCGCCTGCCGTGGCTGGAGGAGGACGAGGACGAGGATCCCGGCCTCGACACCCGCCGCCTGGCCGTGTTCCTGCTGGCATCGGCGCTGGTCATTGCCGCGCTGGCCGGCGGCGCCTGGTGGCTGTGGCACCGCGCCGCCGCCCCCGAACTGGTCGCCGATGGCAGCGTGATCGAGGCGCCCGACGGCCCCTACAAGCTGCGCCCGGCGGATCGTGGCGGGCGCGAGGTGACCGGCACCGGCGCGACCAGCTTCGCCATCGCCGAAGGGCGGCCGGTGGAGGGGCGGATCGCGCCCGGTCCGATGCGCGCCGCAGCGGCCGAGGGGGAGGGGGCGCCCGCCCAGCCGACGCCCACGGGCGTGGCGGCCGTGCAGATCGGCGCCTATGCCAGCCGGGCCGAGGCGCAGGCCGGCTGGACCCAGCTTCACACCCGGCTGGAACCGCTGCACGGACGCCCGTACCGCATCTTGGAAGGCACCGCCGACAGCGGCGCGGTCTACCGCCTGCAGGTGGTGACCGAGAGCCCCGCCGCCGCAAGCGACCTGTGCCGCACGCTGCGCGAGGCCGGCGGCGACTGCCAGGTCAAGCGCTGACCACCCGCGCCGGGGCGGCTTGTCCCCATCCGTGCGCGGGGGCGGCGCTTGCCGGATCCGCGCTTTGCTGCGATTCCAACCTGCGATGACACCTGCGATCTTCGGTCTTGCCGGCGCTGTGCTCAGTGCCGAGGAGCGCGCCTTCTTCCGCGACGCCGATCCGGCCGGCTACATCCTGTTCGGCCGCAACGTCGTCGACCGCGCCCAGCTTCGCGCGCTGACCGACGATCTGCGCGCGATCCATGGGCGCGAGCGGCTGCTGGTTTCGATCGACCAGGAGGGCGGCCGCGTGGCGCGAATGCAGCCGCCGGTATGGCCCGCCTACCCGCCGGCCGGCGCCTTCGCCCGCCTGTGGCAGATCGCGCCGGCGAGCGCGATCGAGGCGGCGCGGTGCAATGCGGCGGCGATCGGGCTGGACCTGACCGAGGCCGGGATCAGCGTCGATTACGCCCCGCTGCTCGACATCCGCCGCCCCGGCTCTCACGACGTGATCGGCGACCGGGCGCTGGGCGACGAGCCGCTGCCGGTGGCGGCGCTGGGCCGTGCGGTGCTGGACGGGCTGGCGGCGGCCGGCGTCGCCGGCTGCATCAAGCACATGCCCGGCCACGGCCGCGCCGCTGCCGACAGCCACAAGGAGCTGCCGGTGGTCGATGCCGACGAGGCTGCGCTGGAGGCGGATTTGGAACCGTTCCGGACCC
>JACIYY010000308.1 GCA_014359685.1 Porphyrobacter sp.
CATGGAACAGGTCGCCGACCTGCTGCCCGGCGCGCCGGCCGATGCGCTGCGGCGCCGCAGCATCGCGCTGCTGGAGGACCTCGCCCCCGTGCTCGACCGCCGGGCGCGCGAGGGGCATGTGCGCCATTGTCACGGCGACCTGCATCTGGGCAATATCTGCCTGTGGCGGGGCCAGCCGACCTTGTTCGACTGCCTCGAATTCGATCCCGAACTGGCGACGATCGACGTGCTCCATGACCTCGCCTTCCTGCTGATGGACCTGTGGCAGCGCGGCTATCGCGACGAGGCGGCGCTGCTGTTCAACCGCTATCTCGACCGCACGAACGAGGAGGACGGGCTGGCGGCCGTGCCGCTGTTCCTCAGCCTGCGCGCGGCGGTGCGGGCGCATGTCGAGGCCAGCGCCGCGCGCGCCCGGCAGGGTGCGGATCGCAGCAGGGCGGTGGCGGCGGCGGGCGCTTATCTTACCGCAGCGCTGGCCTTCCTCGAGAGGCAGGAGGCGCGGCTGGTGGCGGTCGGCGGCCTCAGCGGCACGGGCAAGTCGACGCTGGCGGCTGCGCTGGCGGCGCGGATCGGCGGCGCGCCCGGCGCGCGCTGGCTGCGCTCCGACGTGCTGCGCAAGCGGCTGCACGGCGTCGCCCCGGAAAGCCGCCTGCCGCCGGCGGCCTATGCGGCACAGGAGAGCGCCGCCGTCTATGCGGACCTGGCTGCGGCCGCGCGCGGCACGTTGCAGGCCGGGCGGTCGGTCATCGTCGATGCGGTGTTCGCCCGCCAGAACGAGCGCGAGGCGGTGGCGGCGATGGCGCGGGAGGCGGGCGTCGGCTTCACCGGGCTGTGGCTCGAAGCGGCGCCGGACCTGCTGCGCGAGCGGGTTGCCGCGCGGCGCGACGATGCCTCCGATGCCGATCTCGCGGTGCTCGAACGCCAGCTCGGCTACGATCTGGGCGATCTGGCGGGCTGGCAGCGCGTGCCGGCTGCGGGACCGCCCGCCGAGGTGCTGGCTGCGGCGCTGCGAATCCTGGGAGACGGGCGATGACCACGATGCGCGCCATGCAGCTCGATGCGCCGGGTGCTCCGCTGCGGTGGGTCGAGCGGCCGCTGCCCGAACCGGGCGAGAACCAGCTGCGCGTCGCCATCGCCGCCTGCGGCGTCTGTCGCACCGACCTGCATGTCGTGGATGGCGACATTCGCGGCCCGCTGCCGATCGTGCCGGGGCACGAGATCGTCGGACGGGTGGACGCGCTGGGGCCGGGCGTGCAGGGGCTGGCGATCGGCCAGCGCGTCGGGGTTCCCTGGCTCGGCCATAGCTGCGGGGTGTGCCCCTATTGCGCCAGCGGGCGGGAGAATCTGTGCGACGCGCCCGGCTTCACCGGCTTCACCCGCGATGGCGGCTTTGCCAGCCATTGCATCGCCGACAGCCGCTTCTGCTTCGCGCTGCCCGACCGGTTCGACGATATCCATGCCGCGCCGCTGCTGTGCGCCGGGCTGATCGGCTATCGCGCCTATCGCCTCGCGGGGGAGGCGCCGGTGCTGGGCCTTTACGGCTTCGGTGCCGCCGCGCACATCCTTGCGCAGCTGGCGGTGGGACAGGGCCGCACGGTGTTCGCCTTCACCCGCGAGGGCGACCGCGCCGGGCAGGCCTTCGCCCGCCGGCTCGGCTGCGCCTGGGCCGGCGCCTCGACCGAGGCCCCGCCCGAGCGGATGGATGCGACGATCCTCTTCGCGCCCGTCGGCGCGCTGGTGCCGCTGGCGCTGAAGGCGGTGAAGAAGGGCGGCCGAGTGGTGTGCGCCGGGATCCACATGTCCGACATCCCGTCCTTCCCCTATGCCGACCTGTGGGAAGAGCGCTCGATCCTCTCGGTCGCCAACCTGACCCGCCGGGACGGGACCGAATTCCTCGCGCTGGCGGGGCAGACCGCGATCCGCACGCAGGTCACGGCGATGCCGCTGGCACTGGCCAACGAGGCGCTGGCAAGGCTGCGTTTGGGCGCGGTCGAAGGCGCGATCGTCCTCGTCCCGTGATGCCCCGCTGCGCCCGAGCCTCAGCGTCCTGCGGGGGATGGGTCATCGCGGGCCGCGGCGGCGGCCGCGTGCCGGCTGCGCCATTGCGCGTCCGATCCCAGCCCGGCGGCGAAGGCGATCCGCAGGGCGTCGGCGAAGTTGGTCACCTCCAGCTTGCTCATCACATTGGCGCGATACACTTCGACGGTGCGCGAGCTGATGCCCAGATCGTAGGCCACGGTCTTGTTGGGATATCCGCAGGCGAGGCCGTCGAGCACCTCGCGTTCGCGCTCGGTCAGCGCCGCGACCTGGGTCTGCGCCCAGCGTTCGTGATCGCGCTGCGCCGCCTCGCTGCTGGCCCGCCGGCGGGCGACCTCGATCGCCTGCAGCAGCCGCTCGCGCTCGAACGGCTTTTCCAGAAAGTCGACCGCGCCCGCCTGCATCGCGCGGACCGCGGTGGCGACATCGCCATGCCCGGTCAGCACGATCACCGGCAGGTTCAGTCCGCGCCGGGCCATCTCCTCCTGCACCTGCAGCCCGTCCATTCCCGGCATCCGGATGTCGAGCAGCACGCAGGCCGGCTGGTCCCGCTTCGCGCCCTTGAGAAAGCTCTCGCCGTCGGCCCAGCGTTCGACCCGGAAGCCGCTGGTGCGCAGCAGGAAATCGAGCGAGCGGCGCACCGGCTCCTCGTCATCGACCACATGGACGAGATGGCCGTGATCCATACCCCTGCCTCCCTCACCCCTGCCTGCCTGCGCACCGGTGAAACGGGTGCGCGCGATGGCGGGCGCGGCGCGTGCCGACCCCGACCCGCCGCCGATCGGCCGAGACGCCGGGGGCGCCAGCCGCCATGCGGGCGGGACGGGCCGCGATCGGGCGCCGCCATCCGTCCCGGCGAGTCGTCGCCAAGGCAGCAGAGGAGAGGCCGGCATGCAAGCATTTGTCGATAATGGCGGGGTGTGGTGCCCGCGCTCTCCCACGATACCCCGGCACCCCGCCCGGCGCGGAAGCGGCAGGTGAGCGAATCGCCACCGGGCGCGCGCTTGTCCTCGGCCGTGGCCCGCCATGCCGCCGCTGCGGGGGCGGTCGCCGCGAGCTATCTGGTGCGTCTGGCGGCCGAACCCGTGCTCGGCGACAGGGCGCCGTTCCTGCTGTTCGTGCTGCCGGTGGTGTTCGCCATTCTGGTCAGCGGGAGAGGGCCGGCCGTGCTCGCCGGCTTGCTGTCGCTGGTGGCCGGGTTCAGCCTGCTCGATCCGGCCGAGCGGTTCGCCGCCGGCAGCCTGCTGGAGGCGGTGCTGTTCATCCTCGTCTGCGGCGGGATCGGCTGGCTCGACCAGCGCCTCGCCACCCAGCGCAGGCTTGCCAGCCAGGCCGCGCGGCAGCTCGAACTGCTGGTCGAGGCGGCTTCGGGATACGCCATTTTCATGGTCGATGCCCAAGGCTTCGTCACCAGCTGGAATCGCGCTGCGGAGGAGGTGCTCGGCTGGCGCAGGGCGCAGGCGATCGGCCAGCATTGCGCCATTTTCCTCACCGGACCAGACGCCCGGCGGCAGGCGATGGAGCAGCTCGACCGCGCCCGGCGCGAGGGGCGCTTTTCCGGCGAAGCCTGGCAGAAGCGGGCCGACGGCTCCGAGTTTGTCGCCAATGTCTCGATCGCCCCGATCATCGGCGAGAGCGGGGCGGCGCTGGGCTTTGCCAAGATCGTCCATGACGTGACCGCCCGCCGGGCCGAGGAGCGGGCGCTGCAGCGGCGCGAGGAGCACCTGAAGTCGATCCTCGCCACCGTCCCCGACGCGATGGTGGTGATCGACGAGCGGGGAATCATCCTGTCGTTCAGCCATGCGGCGGAACGGCTGTTCGGCTATCCGGAGGAAGCGGTGGCGGGCCGCAATGTCAGCCTGCTGATGCCCTCCCCCGACCGCGAGCGGCACGATGCCTATATCGAGCGCTATCTGGCGACCGGCGTGCCGCGCATCATCGGCATCGGCCGGATCGTCACCGGGCTGCGCGCCGATGGCAGCACCTTCCCGATGGCGCTGTCGGTCGGCGAGGCGCAGGCCGCCGACCAGCGGCTGTTCACCGGCTTCATCCAGGACCTGACCGAGCGGCGCGATTTCGAGGCGCGGCTCGAACAGCTCGAATCCGAGCTGATCCACGTCTCCCGGCTGAACGCGATGGGAACGATGGCCTCCACGCTCGCGCACGAACTGAACCAGCCGCTGACCGCGATTGCCAGCTATAGCGAGGCGGCAGCCTTCCTGCTCGACCGGTCGGAGGAGCCGGACACGGCGATGCTGCGCGACGTCATGGGGCAGATCGCCGAGCAATCGCTGCGCGCCGGGCGGATCGTGCGGCGGCTGCGCGAATTCGTTTCCAGGGGCGATCTGGCCAAGACGATCGAGGACCTTCCCAAGGTGATCGAGGAGGCGAGCGCGCTGGCGCTGGTCGGGGTCCGGGAAAAGGGCGTCGCGACTCACTTCACCTATGCGCCCGACGCCACCCCGGTGCTGATCGACCGGGTGCAGATCCAGCAGGTGCTGATCAACCTGATGCGCAACGCGGTCGAGGCGATGGAGGGGATGCCTGCCAGGCAGCTGAGCGTCGCCACCGCGCTGCTCGATCCGATGAGCGTCCAGGTCTCGATCGCGGATACCGGCTGCGGGATCGCGCCACAGGTGCGCGACAAGCTGTTCGAGGCGTTCAACAGCAGCAAGGACAGCGGAATGGGCCTGGGCCTGTCGATCTGCCGCACCATCGTCGAGGCGCATGGCGGTCGCATCACGGCACTGGACCGCGAGGGAGGCGGGACCGAGTTCCGCTTCACGCTGATGCGCCCGCAGGTAGATGGCGACGGGTGACGGGCCGGGTGACAGGGCTGGCGCAGCGGACATCTACGTAGCGATGTGAGGCCCCGCCTGCGCTAGCGGCTGCGCGATGATCTTCGCAGCCGATCCGCGGGGCGCCGCATGAGCCCATCGCCCGAACCGGCGGCCCCCCGCCTCCTGCTGGTCGAGGACGACGATGCGGTGCGGCGCGGGCTGCTGCTGCTGCTGCATTCGCGCGGCTACGATGTCAGGGCCTACCCGTCGGGCGTCGGCCTGGCGATGGACCCCGGCGCGCTGGGTTGTGCCATCCTGATCGCCGATCTGATGATGCCGCAGGCCAACGCGATCGATCTGCTGGCGGCGCTGCGCGGCGCGTCCTGGATGGGACGCTCGATCCTGATCAGCGGAAATCTCGACGCCGGCTGGCGGGCACGGGCGATCGCCGCCGGATATGACGCCATCCTGCCGAAGCCGATCAGCGAATCGATCCTGGTGCGCACCGTCGAGGAGCTCCTGCCGATGCCGCCGGTCGGGTCGCCCGGGCGCGAGGGCGGCGCCTGACGGGGGCGTCCTTCCGTACAATTCCCGATGCTGGCGCTTGCCCCGGCCGGTTAGTGTCGTCGCGAAGTCGGACCCGGTCTCCACCGGCCTGCACTTCGGACCCTTTGAAAAGGAGTGCCTGACATGAACGAGTCGACCACCCTTCCCGCCCGGCCGCGCCAGACCGCAGGCTTTGCGCTGGCGCCGCTCAACCGGCTTCGCGACGAGATCGACCACTTGTTCGAGGATTTCGGCTTTGCCCGTCCGCCGCGCAGCCTGTTCGCCCTCGACAGCGGGCCTGCGCTCAACCCGGCGATGGAGCTGGCCAGCACCGAGAACGGCTACGATCTCAGCGTCGAGCTGCCGGGGCTGGAGGAGAAGGATATCGACATCGAGGTCGCCGACGGCGTGCTAACCGTTTCCGGCGAGAAGCGCGAGGAGAGCGAGAAGAAGGAACGCGGCTATCTGGTCAGCGAGCGCCGCTATGGCTCCTTCCGGCGGCAATTGACGCTTCCCGCCGACGTCGATCCGGAGACGATCGCTGCGACCTTTCGCAACGGCGTGCTCACGCTGTCGATGAAGAAGGATCAGCAGACGGCCAATCGCACGAAGAAGATCAAGATCGGGTGAATCCAGCCTCGGCGCCGGGTCGCGGGGACGGCGCAGGCGGGGGTCGGTGTTACCCGATCGCGCTCGCCTGCCCTTCCATCACCACCCCGAAGCGGCGGACGTAATCGCCGAATTCCTCCAGCACGCGACCGGGCGTCAGGCCGAACTGTTCGAGGCTGTATTGGTGGGGCCGGCGCTTGAGCCCGGCGGCGCGGCGCTGATAGGCCGCCATCGCCGGCAGCGCCGGGGCGAGATCGAGGCCGAGGAAGCGGTAGAGCCGCGCCATCGTGGCCTGCCAGTCGCGGTCCATCTCCTCATAATGGATGTCGATCTGGCGGTCGGCCGGAATCTCGGCGCGGGCGGCAATCATCCGTTCGACCTGGAGGTGGGTCTTGCGCAGCCATTCCTCGCCCATCCGGCGGGCATCGGCATGGTCGGAATAGATGATCGTCTGGTTCCACGCCAGCGAGGCGGCGCTGCCGACCACCG
Source organism: Porphyrobacter sp. (assembly GCA_014359685.1). Taxonomy (GTDB): domain Bacteria; phylum Pseudomonadota; class Alphaproteobacteria; order Sphingomonadales; family Sphingomonadaceae; genus Croceibacterium. The sequence goes on from JACIYY010000308.1 coordinate 6,462, forward strand.
CGAGCGGATCGCGATGGGTGAAGATCAGCCGCGCATCGGGGAACACGCGCAGCAGCGCCGGCAGATCCAGCATATGCTGCGGCGTCTTGAGCACCCAGGGGCGCAGCGAACTGGCCTGCTGCGACCAGCCGATCAGGCGCAGCAGCCGCGCCATCTGGCGATAGGCCGGGGTCGCATCCTGCGCTTCGCACCAGCGGCCGTAATCGGGCACCCACCATTGCGCCTCGTGCTTCATGCCCCAGAAGCTGCTGACCAGCAGGCCCAGCTCCTCCTCCGGCTCCAGCGGACCGGTCGGGTGAATCGTCAGCGTGCGCGGATTGGCGAGCCGCGCCACCTTGAGGATCCGGCCGGCCAGCGTGACGCGGAAATCGCCCTCGCCATGCCGGAAGCCGGGCCGCGGCACCGGGCTGATCGTTTCGAAACTGCGCAGATGGCTGAAGCGGTGGTCGGCCGCCAGCAGGCGATGGATCCGCGTGGTGCCCGAGCGCATCGGCCCGACGATCACCACCGGGCGCGGCAGCGGGCGGGCGAGAATCTCCGGGTGGGCGGCGAACCATTGCTGCGCCCACAGCCGGTCCACCAGCACCTTGTCCAATTGCTGCAGCGCCGACCATTCGCCCGCCGGATTGAGCCGCGCCTGATCGCGCACCGCATCCAGCAGCACGTCGAGCGGCCGTTCGAACCAGGGGTCGCCGAAATCGTCGAGCCCGGCGCGGGCGCTGGCGCGTTCCATCAGCGGGGCTTTTTCGAGGACCGGCGGGACCGCGAACCCGCCGTGGCGGGCGACCCGCATCCCGGCATTCACAATGTCGATAAAGCGGGTGCGCCGCGGCGGGCGGGGTGGGTCGTGTCTCAATCGTCCTCGCCTCTGCCGCTTTGTCCGGGGCGTCAAACGGCCGCCATGCCAATTTTGTTTCACCGCGCCAAGGCACTGGTCGGTGCAGCCGGCCCGCTGCCGGCTGGACATTGCCGGTGGTGGCCAGCATAGGCCGCGCCGATGCACGACCTGCGAACGATCCGCGACGACCCGGCCGGCTTCGACGCCGCCCTCGCCCGGCGCGGGGTCGCGCCGGCCAGCGCGGCGGTGCTGGCGCTGGACGAGCGGCGGCGCGCGGCGGCGACCCGGATGCAGGAGGCGCAGGGCCGCCGCAACGAGGCGTCGAAGGCGATCGGCAAGGCGATCAGCCAGGGCGATGCGGCCATTGCCGAGGCGCTGAAGGCCGAGGTGGCGCAGCTCAAGCAGGACCTGCCGGCGCTGGAGGAGGAGGAGCGCAAGCTCGCCGCCGAGCTCGACGCGCTGATCGCCGCGCTGCCCAACCTGCCGGCCGGGGACGTGCCCGAGGGGGCGGACGAGAGCGCGAACGTGGGAGTCGCCCGCTGGGGCGAGCCGCGCGGGTTCGGCTTTGCCCCGCGCGAGCACGCCGATCTCGGCCCGCCGCTGGGCATGGATTTCGAGACCGGCGCGGCGATGTCGGGCGCGCGCTTCACCTTCCTGCGTGGGGGAATGGCGCGGCTGCACCGGGCGCTGGGCCAGTTCATGCTCGACATTCAGACCGGCGAGCGCGGCTTTACCGAATGCGCGCCGCCGCTGCTGGTGCGCGACGAGGCGGTGTTCGGCACCGGGCAACTGCCCAAGTTTTCCGACGATCTGTTCCGCACCACCGACGGGCGCTGGCTGATCCCCACGGCCGAGGTGTCGCTGACCAATTCGGTGCGCGAGACGATCCTGGGTGATCTTTCGCAGCCGATCCGTCTGGCCGCGCTGACCCCCTGCTTCCGCTCCGAGGCGGGGGCGGCGGGCCGCGACACGCGCGGCTTCATCCGCCAGCACCAGTTCGAGAAGGTCGAGATGGTCACCATCTGCCGGCCCGACGACTGGCAGGCCGAGCACGAGCATATGGTCACCAGCGCGCAACGGGTGCTGGAGGCGCTGGGCCTGCCCTATCGCCGGATGCTGCTATGCGCGGGCGACATGGGGGCGACGGCGAAGAAGACCTACGATCTCGAGGTCTGGCTGCCGGGCCAGGGCGCCTATCGCGAGATCAGCTCGATCAGCTGGTGCGGCGATTATCAGGCGCGGCGGATGAATGCGCGCTATC